>JAGGYK010000203.1 GCA_021162585.1 Deltaproteobacteria bacterium | reverse complement strand
GAAACAAGTGTTGAAGGCGCCAAAAAAACGTTTTTGAAAGTTGAGCATACCTTTAACCTTGCCACCTGATGTATGGTTCTCTTACGCCCCGGTTAAATAAAGGCAAAGGCGGATTTAACTGGGTAAACAAAGGCGACAAAGTGCTTCATAAAGAAGACAGACCACAGATTACGCAGCTGAATATCTTATACAATGGCGCTTCCTTAAAACATGTTATTGTCTTCTCGGATGTGTTACAATATATATGTTGGAAGGACGTACACATAAGAGATTAAGCATATGAGAACGATAAAAATAAAATATCCCGAAACCATACCTGCTGTGCTAAATCTCAGCCCTGAAACGTTTGAACAAGAGGCCAGGTTTGGGTTGGCTGTCAAATTGTACGAAATGGGTCGGCTTACATCCGGCCAGGCTGCACAGCTGGCAGGGGTGTCACGTGTGACATTTTTACTGGAATGCCGGCGATATGGTGCGGCCAGTGTAGATTGGGATCAGGCAGAGATCGATGCTGAGTTTGCGGATATGGATACATGAATGGTAAGGTGATTTGTAATACAGGTCCTATCGTAGCCCTATCAATAATTGATCGCATTGATATTCTTCGGCATCTTTTTGAACTTGTTGCCGTTCCAGAAGCGGTGCATAAGGAGATTCTGGAAGGTGGAGCGGCAAATGCAGGATTGGCAAATTATCAGAAGGTACGATGGATAAAAGTTGTGGCGCTTTCCAACCCGGTAGATCCTTTATTGAGAACGTCTTTTGATGCCGGAGAGGGGGAGAAGATTAGGAGATGAAAAGACAGAGGTCGGAGTTCAGGGGAGGCGTTTGTAGATGTCTTTTCTGTGGCCGATCTTTGCCACCAGGATCAATTGGCGGCCCATCGTAAATTTATGAACCCTGAAACCAGCCAGGTTCTTTTTTTAGATCCACGCAGATGGACACATATGAAAGAAGAAGGCTGGAAGATTTGGCAGAATAGGTTTTTGTATGAGGGGCCTCCGGGATACCCAATGTTTTATTGACATATTAGTTAATAATATGTTAACTCTGTTTTGCGTAATGTTTAATTTTACGGTAATGAACAGGAGCTGATTTGTTAGAAAAATATAATTTTCACTGGCGGTCAAATTTCTTTTACAATTTCCCAAAACACAGGAATCTTTTTCAATATCTTATTCAAAGCGTCGATAAGAGGCAGATTGTTTCTGTCTCAGGGTTAAGACGAACGGGGAAGACAACCCTTCTAAAACAACTGATCGATTACCTGATTTCTATCCGGAAAGTTGCCAGGGAAGACATCATCTTCTTTTCTTTTGATGAAAACCAGGTTTCCATAGAGGATGTCATCGCGGAATATGAAGCAAGGGCTGGCAAAGAGCTGCTTGGAATAAAGACCAGACTGTACGTTTTTCTGGATGGAATTCAAAAGCTGGATAACTGGCAAAACCAGATAAAATACTATTACGACCAATATGACAACATTAAGTTTTTCATCAGCGGTTCTGCTTCATTATTTATCAAAAAAAAGTCCAGGGAATCACTGGCAGGGAGAATTTTTGAATATAGCCTTGTGCCATTGAGCTTTAAAGAATTTTTAATATTCAGGGGCAAGGAAGACCTGGTTGAAAAAAGGCCGTTTTTTAGGGACACCTTGCAGAAAGAGTTTACGGCGTATCAAAAGCGCCAGTTTGTCGAAGTTGTATCAGAATCGGAAGAAGATGTGGGAAGATATGTCCAAACCATAATCGAAAAAATCGTTTATCAGGATATCCCTAAAATCTTTCCCATCGAAAATGCCGACCTGCTCATGAGGATACTTAAAATCATTTCATCCTATCCCGGAATGCTCCTTGATTATATGTCCCTTTCCAGAGATATCGGTATCAGCAGAGTAACATTGTCAAACTATTTTTATTATCTCGAAGAATCGTTTCTAATAAAAAAACTGTATAATTTTTCTAAAAATATGCTGACTTCTGAAAAGAAGATGAAAAAGGTGTACCTGTCTACCACATCTTTTTTCCCTTTCTTAAACCCCGCCATCGATGAAACCCGTCTGGTTGAAAACCTTATGGTGGTCCTGACGGATGCCCGGTTTTTCTGGAGGACGCCTCAGAAGTACGAGGTAGATATCATTACCGGTCTGAACGATGTTCCTGTGCCGGTTGAAGTAAAGTTTGCAAACCTCATTGACAAAAAAGATACCAAAAACCTTTTAAGATTTTCCGGCAAGTTTGACTGTAAAAAAGCCCTAATGATAACCAGAGATACCGCCGTAACCGAGATGCTTGAGCTTAAAGACGGAAGAAAGATTGATGTAACAATGGTTCCGGCATGGTTGTTTTCGCTTAAATAAATAGGGACATTGTCTCTTTTGATCAGTTGGGAAGCGTTTTTAGTAAGGCCTATTCTGCTACAAAGATAAGGAACCGCTTTTCGCTTTTGGCGAAGATTGGCTGGCTTATTAGGCTTAAAAAGGGACTCTATGTGGTAGTTGCTGATATAGGTTCTTTAACCTCAAATGATATTTCGGTTTATACAATGAGACCTTTGCATAATACCCATATTGTCATTGCGGTGAGCCGAAGCCCCGAGCGTAGCGAAGGGGGTTAGCGAAGCAATCTCGAAAAGCCTGCAACCAAAGGGATTGCCACGTCGGCCTAAAACCCTCCTCGCAATGAATATGCAAGCAATTGTGCAAAGGTCTCACAATATGTCAGGCTTTAAATAAAGATTCTTACGTTCCTTTTGAAAGTGCGCTTCAGTACCACGGCATGTTTGATCAAATGCTCTCTACGGCAGCTGCGGTCACGTTTAAGAGGGTGCGTAAGTATAAGATTAAGGGTGCATATCTATAAAAATGCATTGACAGTGCTATATATATGCCATTATAATGCACTGGCAACGAAATATAATGACGATTAGAAGATGGAAAAAGAAAAATTAAAAGAACTTATTATTGGGCATAAGGAAAATTTTCTCTCAAGGGGCGGGCTTGTGAGGAGGGAGATTCAGGATAAAATCGCAAATTATATTCCGCAGCGTGAGATCCTTATCATTACTGGTGTAAGAAGAAGTGGCAAATCATCTCTCATGAGGCTGGTATGTGATGATCTCCTCAACAGCAAGGATGTTTTGGAAAACAGCATTCTTTACCTGAACTTTGAAGATGAACGCTTTCTTCCCTTTACCTTTCAGGACTTTGAACCGCTTTACGAAACATTTATTGAACTGGAAAAACCTCAAGGGAGAATCTATCTGTTTCTCGATGAGATCCAGAATATCAATGGATGGGAAAAATGGCTGAACAGGCTCTATGAGTTCGAAAATGTAAAGATCTTTGTTACCGGTTCCAACACCTCCTTGTTGAGCTCTGAAATCTCCACAGCCCTGACCGGCAGGAATCGTCAAATCGTGACCTGGCCCTTTTCTTTGCGTGAATTCCTGACAATGAAGGGGGTGATAATTGATGCTAAAACTTTATACAAGAGGCAAAAGAAAGTTGAAATACAAAGGTTGTTCAGAGAATATCTCGAATTAGGGGGATTCCCCGAAGTCCTGAAAATGGGAGACACAACCCTGCTGGAACAGTATTACAAGGATATCATCTATCGTGATGTCATTGCCCGCTATGGCATTAAAAATATTAAAGAGATAAAGGAACTAACCCTGTTTTTGGCAGCTAATCCGGGTACAGTTCAAAGCTACAAGAATATGCAGAAAATTATTGGTGTCAGGAGCCAGAATACAGTTAAAAATTATCTCGAAGCGTTAACAGATGTCTATCTGTTTTTTTCTATGGACTTGTTTGATTATTCTTTGAAACGGCAGATTTATAATCCTTCAAAAGTCTATTGCATTGATGCGGCGCTGAGCAATTCCATAAGCTTTAAATTCTCCCGGAATATGGGACATATTTATGAAAATATAGTTTTTTTGGAGCTGCTGAGAAGAAATAAGGAGCTATATTACTGGAAGTCCAAAAAAGGCAGAGAGGTGGATTTTATCATCAAGGAGGGTCTTTATATCACCGAAGCTATTCAGGTTTGTTATTCTTTGGGAGATAAAAGAACCAGACAAAGGGAGATACAAGCCCTGGTCGAACTAAAAGATGATCTAAAAGCCGAACGCCTTACAGTGATTACCGATGATGAAGAATCGACTGTTCCTGTCGAATTCCAGCGTGGACGGGGAGAGATCACAATCATTCCTCTGTGGAAATGGTTGCTTCAGTAGGCAAAGGCTTTTGGTTTTAAGGAATGAGAAAGATTGCCGGTGGCCAAGGAATTAGGAGAGATGTCTTTGATGTCTTTGCCCGACGCTTAGGCAAGAGAATATGTATTATGTGGTGGAGCAGGTTAAAAAAGTTTTGGGTTTTGGGTGATGAGTTATGGGTGAGGTGAAGGAGGTTATGTCTCACGCTAAGACGCTAAGATATAAAAACAATATAAAAGAAGATTATGACTGAAACTGATCCGCAGATGAACGCCCCAATGCAAAGGTCGCTATTGATTAGGTCTCCTTTATCTTCTCTGTTTACAGTCTTACAGTGTTATTGTATTATATAAGTTGTTACTGAAAAGGCAGTGTATATTATAAAATACAGAAGATACCGTATAGTAATTATTGAGCGAACGTATCGTTTTTAAACAATGAAAATGGAAATACAGGATAAAAAATGATTCAGAAGGTTATAACAAGACGTAACCTGAAAGATTCCTCTTTAAACAAGGCTGATTTGACTTATTGGCTGAAAAAAACTTCCAAGGAAAGAGTGGCAGCAGTAGACTACTTACGGAGGCAATATCATGGAAGTTCAACCAGACTTCAGAGATCTGCTCGGGTTATTCAACGCACACAAGGTTAAATATATGATTGTTGGCGGATATGCCCTGGCGTTTCATGGCGCTCCACGTTATACTGGTGACATTGATATTTTTGTCAAGCCTGGGGCAGAAAATACTCAACGCATTTTGGCTGCTCTTGATGAATTTGGGTTTGGTTCCGTCGGCTTGGCATCTTCAGACTTTGAAAGCCCAAACAAGGTTGTTCAGCTTGGCGTGCCTCCTGTCAGGATAGATATTATTACATCGCTATCAGGTGTATCATGGGAAGAAGCTATTTCAAATTGTGAAAAAGGCGAATATGCTGATATTTCAGTAAATTACATAGGGCGAGAACAGTTTGTTGCAAACAAACGCGCAACAGGAAGAAAGAAAGATCTTGCTGATTTAGAGGCCCTTGGTGAAGAATAATATTCAGGAGAAAAAAGAGGACAGGCTCAATACTGTTCGGCATAATTATTGCTCAAGTTTTACAGTGTCACTAGAGCAGAGTAAATGAGACCTTGTGTTTTTACAGTAGAAAAGGTGATACAGTCGTAAAAGTAACTGAGCATGTCATTGTGAGGAGGCGCAGGCCGACGTGGCAATCCCATTGGTTGCAGGCTTTTCGAGATTGCTTCGCTAACCCCCTTCGCTACGCTCGGGGCTTCGGCTCACCGCAATGACAATATGGGTATTATGCAAAGGTCTTTAGAATGGAGCAACAAGAAGCTATACAGAGACATTGTTTTATTTAACCCTTGCAAAGGGTGAGGGTGTAATATAAGTATCGAATATAAAGATATTTAATGGAGTCTTTCTTATGAGAAATGTACTGCATGTAATCTGGAGGAAGAGTTTCTGGGTTATCTTTGTCTTTGATCTCATACTATTGACTCTGTGCTATTGTGCTGCCTACTGGGTGCGCTTTGATGGTGAGATTGATTCCGTGATAAGGCATCAGTTTATGGTGACTTTGATCCCCCTCCTTATTTGTAAGAGCGCATCTTTTTTTGCGTTTGATGTCTACAGGGGTATGTGGAGATATACAAGCATAAAAGATTTGATAAATATTATTAAGGGGGCAGCAGTAGGGAGTTTGTTTTTTGTTGGTTATCTGGTTATGGCCCATCATTTTACTGGTTTTTCCAGGTCTGTAGTCCTTGCAGATGGTGTTTTTGCAATAGTTGCAATAGGAGGGTTTCGTGTTTTGATCCGTCTGTATTATCAGCAGGATTCAGCCTTTACGAAAGAATTACTATGGTGGCGCACAGATACAAGTAAAGAAAATTACAGGAAGGTATGTATTGTAGGCACTGGAACCTTAGGAGAGGAGCTTTTTCGGGAAATGAATGGGGCGCCAGGCCTTGGTTATAAGATTGTTGGGTTTGTAGGCGATACCTCCTTACGTGGGATGAAGATACATGGGGTGCCTATCCTCGGGTTAATAGAAGATATCCCTGATTTGGTGTGTCAGTATAATATAGATGATGTATTTATAGCCATACCACAGTTGGAATCAAAACGAATAAAGACTATGGTGGAGGCCTGCTCTGGGCTTAAAGTCAGGTTCAAGACCATACCATCCCTTGCAGAAAGGATAAATGGAGCAGTGATTGATAGTCTCCGGGACATCCAGTTAGAAGATCTTCTTGTAAGGGATCAGGTTACAATGGATATGGGGATTGTTCAAGGGGAACTTGAAGGTAAGACCGTTCTGATTACTGGTGCAGGTGGATCTATAGGCTCAGAATTGGCCAGACAGATCTCAGGGTTTCATCCCGGCTCTCTGATCCTTCTTGATAATGCAGAGACCCCCCTTTATGAAATTCACATGGAGCTTAAGGACAAAAAAACCAGGACCAAAATAATCCCATGCATAGGTGATATACGCACCCTTAATGGGCTTGATCGGATATTTGGGAGTTATAAACCCCATTTTGTCTATCACGCTGCTGCGTATAAACATGTGCCAATGATGGAAGAAAGCCCTTTAAATGCAGTAAATAACAATATATTGGGCACGTACAAGCTTGCAAAGGTTGCATGTAAGCATGGGACTCAAAAATTTGTTTTGATCTCTACGGATAAGGCGGTACGCCCCACCTCTATTATGGGCGCCACAAAGAGGGTGGCTGAAATGATTGTCCAGACAATGAATGGTAATGGGACCAGTTTTGTGGCGGTAAGGTTTGGCAATGTCCTGGGCAGCAATGGCAGTGTGGTTCCATTATTTCAGAAACAGATTTCATCAGGCGGGCCTGTTACTGTCACTCACCCTGAGATAACACGATATTTCATGACCATACCAGAGGCAGTAATGTTGGTACTTCAGGCAGGGGCAATAGGTAAGGGAGGCGAGCTATTTCTCCTTGATATGGGAAGCCCGGTAAAGATTGTTGATCTGGCAAATAACATGATTCGTCTGGCTGGATTAGTGCCTGGATATGATATCAAGATTGAATATATTGGCCTCAGGCCAGGAGAAAAACTCTATGAGGAACTCTTGATTGCAGGAGAGGATGTGGTAGACACAGCCTATGACAAGATAAAGGTCTGTAACAATGCTAAAGAGATTGATGAGAAAAAACTGTATGAAGGGATAGAACTGTTCAATCTCCTGGTAAAGGATTCTGGTGATCCAGAGGTGGCCGTGGACATTCTTAAGAGGCTTGTACCGGCATTTAGAGACGGTAGCCCAGAGCAGCACATTAAGATATCGAGAGAGGTGGGAGTCACCGGGAGCCTCCAGGATTTTGTGGTTGAGGATCAGCAAAAGCCGTAGCATTTATTACCCTGCTGCACCTGTAACTTTCGGCAATCTTATTCTAAAAAGAACTTCACTCGGAGGAATATGAGACCTTTGCATAATACCCATATTGTCATTGCGGTGAGCCGAAGCCCCGAGCGTAGCGAAGGGGGTTAGCGAAGCAATCTTGATAAATTTGTAAAAAATATAAAAGGGTGTCATTGCGAGCGGAGCGAAGCAATCTCAAGGTGTCTGCAACCAATGGGATTATCACGGCGGCCTGCGGCCTCCTCGCAATGACAGGCGCCTGCCTATGCCTCCTGGTCGGGGATTATTGGCCGACAAGGTAGAAGGTAAGGCTAAAAGAAATATTGCCAATCGGCAATGCAGAATATGCAGGTAATTATGCAAAGCTCTCACCTTATATTATGAATACAGTCCAAAGAATAGCGAAAAATACAGCCGTTTTGCTTATAGCCAATATTGTTAGTAAAATACTTGGCTTTTTCTATATCATGTATGCTGCGCGTTATCTAGGGGCGGCAGGGTTTGGGGTGTTGGCATTTGCTTTGGCGTTTGCTGGGATTTTTGGGGTTCTTGCAGATATTGGGCTACAACCATTAACAATCAGAGAGGTGGCAAGAAATAAATTATTAACGCACAAATACCTCAAGAATGTAGCATTCATAAAGATACTTTTATCTATTGGCACATTTGGGTTAATGACTTTAACAATAACCCTTTTAGGGTATCCAGAACAGACAGTTAAGGTTGTCTGTTTTATAGGGTTATCTGTAATTCTTGTTTCGTTTTCTGAGATGATCAACTCCATCTTCCAGGCATTTGAGAGGATGGAATTTGTTTCGGTTGGGCAGATCTTAAAGAATCTTTTATTGCTTTGTGGGATCCTATTTGCTGTAAAAATGGGTTTCAGCGTTGTTGGTATTGCTTCTATATATCTGATAACAAGTATCATTGTTGTCATATACAGTTATGTAATCCTAAATTGGAAGACGCTTGGCACAAGTTACAAATGGATTCCCTGGGATATAGAGATAGATTGGGGGTTTTGGAAATCGATAATAAAAAAGGCCCTGCCGTTTGGTTTATCTGCAATCTTTGTCATGGTCTATTTCTGGATTGATTCTGTTATGCTTTCCTTGATGAAAGGTGATGAAGTAGTAGGGTGGTATAATGCATCATACAGGCTGGTTTTTGTCTTGATGTTCATTCCTGGATCCCTGGTTAACGCTATTTTCCCTGTGGTATCTAAGTATTATAGAACATCACAAGAGTCATTGGTATCAGTTTATAGAAGGGCATTTAAGTATCTTTTTATTTTAGGTCTGCCAATAGGAGTAGGCACGACATTCTTGGCAGACAGGATTATACCCATTATTTATGGCGCATCCTATGGTCCGTCAATAGGCGCGCTTCAGATTCTTATATGGGCAGGTGTGCTGCTTTTTATAACCCCTTTATTTGGAACAGTGCTAGCCTCGATAGACAGGCAGGATTTAGGCATGTGGGCTGTAGGGATATGTGCCATAGCAAATATAGTGATAAATCTATTATTGATCCCTAAGTTTAGTTATACTGGGGCATCAATAGCAACAGTGATTACAGAAGGGATTGGGTTTGTATTACAGTTTTATTTTGTCTCTAAGTATCTGTATCGGATACGATTGAGCCAAAAAAGTATAATGCCAATACTGGCAAGCCTGGTAATGCTCTTAGCAATCTTTTTGCTTAGAGAGCTAAATCTGGCTATAATAATGGCTATCGCAATAGTTGTATATTTTGGTATTATATGCTCATCTAAGACAATCTCAGAAGAGGATATTATTCTGTTTAAAAAGATATTTAAGGCATCATAGAATAACTGGCGTATTGATATGACTAAAAAAAAGGTAAGCGTTATAATCCCAACGTATAATCGGGCAAGGGTATTAAAAAGATCTATTCAGAGCGTACTAGATCAGACATACCAGGATTTTGAGATCATTATTGTTGATGATGGCTCAAATGACAACACTAAGGGCGTTGTTAATTCTTTTAACAATGAGAAAATAAGATATATTAGGCATGAAGAAAATAGAGGGCCTGGGGCTGCAAGAAATACCGGCATAAAACTTGCTGAGAGTGATTACATAGCATTCCAGGATAGCGATGATGAATGGTTACAGTGGAAGCTTGAAAAGCAGATGAAGTGCTTTGAGGCATCCTCTCCTCAAGTAGGGGTAGTTTATACAGGGTTATGGCGTGTAAGAGGTAATAAAAAGTTTTATATACCGTCTCACAGAATAGCCAAAAAGGAAGGAGATATTTATAATATTATTTGCAAAGGCAATTTTGTTGATCTTCCAGGTACTGTTGTAAAAAAAGAGTGTTTTAGAAAAGCAGGCATGTTTGATGAAGGGCTGCCCCAATTTGAAGACTGGGAGTTATGGATTAGGATTTCAAGATACTACCAGTTTAAATATCTTAATGAACCATTAATAATGTCTTATCATACACCGGGCAGTGTTAATGAGCAAGGTTTTCTTGCTGAAGCCGAGGCAACCAGATTAATCTTAGAAAAGCATATTGAAGAGTTTGAAAGGGATAAGAAGTTATTAGCACAGTATAGATACGTTATAGGAAATCTATTATGCCAGAGTGAAAGTATAGCAGAGGGAAGAATGTTTTTGTTTAAGGCAGCAAAGCTGAATTTTTCTCCTGGTTATGTAGCATCGCTTTGTGCTTCTCTCTTTGGTGCAAATTTTTATAGCAAGTTTGCTAAGTTCAGAGATTGGATGTATTTAAAAAAGGGTTTATGACTACACTAGAGATGCCTCCATCAAAGAAAGATATTTTTAAAGAGCTTATCTTTCCTTTGCTCCTGTTCTTTTCTTTATTTGAATACACATTTTTGCTGCCAGGCAAGATGTTGTTAACCCTTGGTAATGTGGGGATAATTTCTTGCCTATTTGCTTATATGATTTTTTTCAGGAAGGAACTCCTGGGGGAATTATTAAGAGTCAAATGGACAGCTTTCATAGGGATATTATTTTTAGCTACAACATTACTAACAAGCCTTATTGACAATCCTTATTGGGTAATCTCTGTCAAGTATTGGATAAAGGTTTATACATTATTTTTTTTATTAGTCGTTATATTCAGGACATCTTTTATATCAAGGCATACCCTAAATCTGTCTTGTGTGATTATAATCTTTCTTAACCTGATAGGTGTATTAGAATATTTTTATTTTGGTAAAGGGTATATGAATGAATTTCTTGCTTTCTTTAGAACAAAGGAACTTTTGAACGGATCGAATGCGGTATCATCTGTATTTGTGAACCAGAATACTTATGGTCCCCTTAATGCCTTGTTTCTTGTTGCTTTGTTAGCCATAAAATTGAACTACAGAGATATGATTAACAAACATTTTTTTGTTATTACGCTCATATTGAGTACTGCTGGCATCTTTTTGTCCACAAGTCGTAATGCTATACTCACACTTTTGGTGGGATTAGCCTTTCTTATACCTTTTTTGAAAAAAAACATAGCTACATTGAAACGGCTAACCTTAATCTTTATAATCTTGAGTGCAAGTTTCCTTATCTTTATAAAATATGATCCCCTGTTTGTGAACAGATATGGTAATCTTTTGCCTTTTGCTACAAAAATTGCCAAGGGTGACTCTGTTTCTCCGAGTGATTTTAAGATGAAACTTCCAGGAGGGATCCATAGTAGGTTGTTTATCTGGAAAACAGGGATAAAAAAATTCAAAGAGAAACCTCTAACGGGTTGGGGAACAGGGATGTCTTGGTGGAGGCTAAGGGATGTAACCAAACACAACCATCTTCATAATTCTTATCTTGAAATACTTGTAACCAATGGTGTTTCAGGGTTGGTACTGATATTGTGTCTCTTGAGTCTATGGCTCTCCAGATTAAAATCTCTCTGGTGCTGGTCGCCCGTTGCTGCCCTCTTAACAATGTGCATGTTTGAGACATTTTTTGTAATAAGTACTTGGGTTATCTTTGCTTCATGGATTGTGGCTATTACGACTAAAGATCTGATTGTTACAGCAAACGCCAAGAGTCCGGAATCTATTGGATAGAATGGGATATGTCTAAAGCATGGGAAATCTCCTAATTGTTGTAATTTACACAGAAGACATCTTAGCATGTACAACTGTAACTTCTTTGCTTAAAGTTGATTCTACCTATCTACGAGATATCGCAATATATTTCTATGTAAATGGCAAGAAAGACTTTCGTGATGAGCTAAGAAAGATGTTTAGCAATAGGTGCAAATATTTACATACATTCTATGATGGCAAGAACAGAGGGATTGTTTATGCTTACAAAAAAGCAATCATGGAGGAAGGGAAGAATTTCGAATGGATCACCTTTCTGGATCAGGACTCTGTGTTTGATGAAAAATTTGTAAAGACAGTTATCAGGCTTGACGAATATCCATTGGACCACTCAACAATGGCGGTAGCCCCAGTGGTAAAGACCCAGGGGCATATACCCATGTCCCCCTTATTTAAGATGCGGGTTCGGAGACTTAATGCATTGGGCGTGGATACCAAAGATGGCATACCGATATCCCCCTCTCGGATCTTTTGTGGCATGGCCAAGACGTATGTATCAGGCCTTGGATATCCTACCTGTATAAACTCTATGACCACCTTCAGGTCTGGGTTTTTGTTGGAGATGGCACCAAGCTTCCCTGTGGATTTCTTTATGGATGGCTTTGATAACTGGCTATTTTATCGTATCCATAAGATGGATCTTAAATTTTATATACTCGAAGATGTTATAGTGCATCACCATATATCTGTTGCAAATCCAAAGATTACCGATACATACTGGGCAAGAGAATTCATGTCTCTTATCAATACATCTCGGATTTCTTTTACATTTTTCCCTTTGGCAGCATTGAGGTTTATCTGGAGGCTTTTCCGTGTGATATGGCAGACAAAGGATATACGACACCTCAACCTTATGAGGATATATAGCAAGTACAGGCTCTTAAAAAAAGATTTGTAACTATGGATGCTGATTGTGGATATTTCCATAATTATCGTTAACTACAACACCAAAGAGGATCTTATAAATTGTCTGGAATCTGTTTATCGTGCGCAGGCGGGCTTAAAGATCCAGACCATTGTTATTGATAATAACTCCAAGGACGGCTCAGCCGAGATGGTAGAGACCTCCTTTCCCGATGTTGAACTCATCGCAAACAAGGATAACGTGGGTTTTGTCGCCGCGAGCAACCAAGGCATACGCCATGCAAAGGGCCGTTACATCCTTCTTCTAAACCCTGATACCATCCTGTTTGAGGATACGCTCGAAAAGAGTGTGGAATACATGGATGCCCGACCGGATGTGGGTTGCTTAGGTATCAAAACTTTAACTGCAAAGGGGAATATATTTCCAAATGGCAACACCTTTCCCTCTGAGATCAAGACCTTGGCCAGGCTGCTCATGCTCCGCGAGATTCTGCCCAACAAGTGGATCAGGAAAAGACTCCCCCACATCATGGGGAAGGTCGCCTCCGCTTATGCGGACAGGGAACAAGAGCGGGAGGTGGATATGGTGGGCGGGTTCTATCTGTTTTTGAGGGCCGATGCAGTAAAGCAAGCAGGTGAGCTTGAAGAGGCATACTGGGCGGACATCGAGGATAGTGATTACTGTTGCATGCTGAAAAAAGCAGGATGGAAGGTGGTTTACTGGCCTGGCGCAAGCATGATTCACCTTATAGGAAGCAGCATAGAGAGAAGAACGTTTTCCCTGGATACATACCTAAGGGTAAATGAGAACACCATGCTCTTTTTCAAGAGACACTATCCTGCCCGGAGGCTTTTAGCGCTAAGGGCAATCTATGTATTCGGGGTCTTGCCTCAAATTTTAATCGCACTTTTGCTTCCTGTATGTCTTGGCTCGGAAAAGGCACAAACTTTTACCAGGATCAAGGGGGCGCTGGTGCTTGCAAAAAGCGCCTTGATTTTACCTGAGAGGATCAGGTATGCAAGATAGCACCGTAATAATAGCAGGATTATTCAGCTATGCAGGAGACACTTGAAATATGTTTGATGTTATATCCGGTGATATGGAAAGGTACTACGGACATAAGGCTTCACCAGTAGAGTTTATGACCTTTTTTGTTCATCCAAGGACACAGGCAATGGCCTTTTTCCGCATGTCACAGTGGTGTGTTCGTCATGGCCTGAAACCCTTTGGAATGATCCTGGAGACATTGAATATTATCTTGTGGGGATGTGAGCTTTCCCCAAAGATGGAGATCGGCAAGGGGTTTATACTCAAGCATACCTTGAGTGTTGGGTTGGGGTTTTCTAAGGCAGGGGAGAACTTGACAGTATATATGGGTGTGAGCGTGGGAAGTGCTCAAGGGGAGGCTGAGTATGATGAAACGGGCCGTCCCAGGCTCGGGAATAATGTCACTATCTATGATTCCGCAAAGATCTTTGGAGGAGTGACCATAGGTGATAATGTCATTATTGGCACAAATAGTGTTGTTATGAAGAGTGTTCCTTCAAACTGTATTGTGGCAGGGTCTCCGGCCAGGATTATCCGGCATCTACCCGGTTATGTCCCGCCCGATGATCCGGAAAATTACTGTAAGGACATAAGTAAAATCAATGAACAAGTATGAATTTTGAGTTAAAACAAGATAATTGGACAGAATAAGACTTGCGATATGCAACATATGAAAATTTCTGTAATTATACCGACCTTGAATGCTCAAGCGTATTTACCCTCTTTATTTAAAAAATTAGCTGAGCAAAGCGTAGTGCCTGATGAGGTCATTGTGATTGATTCAGAATCAAAGGATGCTACTGCAAAGATTGCCGGGGATGCAGGTGTTCGTCTTTTATCCATACCGCAGGGGGAATTTAATCATGGCCGCACAAGAAATATTGCGGCAAGGAGGGCGAATAGGGAATTTCTCGTCTTCTTAACACAAGATGCGCTACCCGTTGACGAGTATATGCTAAGAAATCTTGTGGATCCTCTAGAAAAAGATCCTGAGATTGCAGTCGGGTATGGCAGGCAGATTGCCTATGATTGGGCGCGTCCCGTAGAGAGATTTGTGAGGTCATTCAACTATCCCAAGGTAAGTAAGATTAAAGGAAGGGAAGATATAAAGACATTGGGGGTAAAGGCCTTTTTTTGCAGCAATGCCTGCGCTGTGTACAGAAAGGATGTCTTCCGGGAATTTGGTGGTTTCAGGG
>JAGGYK010000229.1 GCA_021162585.1 Deltaproteobacteria bacterium | reverse complement strand
TGGCTGGAGTGCCGCGGAATACTGGGAGTTGACTGAACAGATTTTTCGAACCATCGTTATCATGACGGCTCGCAGGCCGCGCAATCGCAAGCCGGTGATTAAAGGCACCGGATTCTTGCTGCGCACTGTTTCTCCGGATGTTATGTTCGGAATACGATCCGTCTGGCGTGAGCAGGTAAAGATAAAGGTGTCTGATCCCACGCGCACCGTATTAGATATGTTGAATAAGCCTGCTTTGGGTGGTGGACTGCGGCCGACAACAGATGTGTTTCGCACCTATATGACTTCGAAATACAAAGATGTAGACCTGCTAATAAAATATGCAATACGCCTGGGTAATGGTGCGGTATTTAAGCGTCTGGGTTTTCTGGCAACCCGTTTTGTACCAACAGAACAAACCTTAATCGAATCATGCCGGTCTCACCTTACAAAGGGAAATGCAAAACTTGATCCTTCGATGCCGGAAGATAAACTAATCACTGCGTGGAATTTGTGGGTGCCCGCTAATTGGGTGGGAGAAGGCAGAAGTGATTAGCAGACAGGACATCATGGATTTTGCCAGGGAGTTTGGTTTAAGGCCGGATATTATTGAAAAAGACTATGCTCTTGGTTGGGTT
This sequence comes from Deltaproteobacteria bacterium, assembly GCA_021162585.1. Lineage (GTDB taxonomy): Bacteria > Desulfobacterota > Desulfomonilia > UBA1062 > UBA1062 > JAGGYK01. Next base: position 5,644 of record JAGGYK010000229.1, on the reverse strand, counting down.
ATTGCCGGAATCTTCAATCATCGCGCTCTGAAGGCGGAGTGGATATTTAAAGGCGGCACCTGTCTGAAAAAGTGCTTTTTCGAGACGTATCGCTTTTCGGAGGATCTGGATTTCACTTTGACAGACCCTGACCATCTCCAGGAAAAATTTCTCATGGATACTTTTATTGAGATTGCAGACTGGATATATGAACAAAGTGGCATAGAAATACCTCCAGATACGTTTCGTTTCGAGGTGTATCAAAACCCACGCGGCCATTTATCAGTGCAGGGACGTATTGGGTATCGTGGTCCATTGCACAAGCGTGGCGATCTCCCACGTGTCAAGTTAGACCTGACGAATGATGAACTGTTGGCACTCGAACCAATTATTCGCGAAGTTCATCACCCGTATTCGGACCGCCCAACCAAAGGTTTTCATATTCAATGTTATTGTTATGAAGAACTTTTTGCAGAAAAAGTAAGGGCATTGGCAGAGCGTGAGAGACCTCGTGATCTTTATGATGTTGTTCATCTATATCGTTATGATGATATGAAACCTGATCGAGCTGTAGTTTTAAATACTCTAGAGAAAAAATGTCATTTTAAAGGGATAATGCTACCCACGATAACATCGCTGGAAAACCAACCCGAACGTATAGAGCTGGAATCTGAGTGGGAAAACATGCTTGCCCATCAGTTGCCGATCTTGCCACCGTTTGAGCAATTCTGGCAAGAACTGCCCCAAATCTTTGAATGGTTATATGGTGCCGTGCCGAAAATTGTGGCAAGATCTTATCCAATAGGGGCTCAAATCGATCCAACCTGGCAACCACCAGCTAGAGGGCAGCTATGGGGTACAAAGGTTCCTCTTGAAATCATCAGATTCGCGGCAGCCAATTATCTATGCGTAGATTTAGCCTATAAGGGATCGCACCGACTTATAGAACCTTACTCACTGCGCCGAACAAAAGACGGGAATCTTCTGTTACATGCCATTAGGCACGATGACAAAGAACATCGTTCATATCGTATTGATAGGATTGAAGATGCTACTTTGACAAAAACGACCTTTGTTCCTAAATATACCATTGAACTTAATCCTACGGGTCCAATATCCGCGTTTGCCGATCATCGTGCATTCGCATTGTCAAGTAGTCGTAAAGCTATTCCTATTTCTCCCCGCTCTCACAAAACAAGTTATGGACCAACCTATGTAATTGAATGTCCTATTTGTGGGAAGAGATTTACCCGAAAAACCAACAATACTAAGCTAAATAAGCATAAGGATAAACAAGGATACCCGTGTTATAGTAAGAGTGGGTATTTAGTTGATATTAAATATTGATGGGATGCCTATGAAAAAGATCATTGATATACCCAAATTAGACCGCCCCCGGGAAAAGCTCCAGCGAAAGGGAGCGCAAGCACTATCCGACCTTGAATTGATGGCAATCCTTGTTGGCAAGGGCACAAAAGGGCATGATGTTATGTCCGTAGCGAAACGCATTTTGAAGATATTAGATTCCAGTAATGCAAATCCGAATCTTGAGGAACTCCAGAAGATTAAAGGGGTGGGGCTGGCCAAGGCAACGCTTATTGCCGCTGCCCTGGAATTTGCCCGTCGCCGCATCCGCCCTGAAGGCCTCAAGATTTCATTCCCTCCGGATGTGCTCCCCTTGATTCAGCACTTTGCCGACCGCAAGCAGGAATATTTTATCTGTATATCCATTAATGGCGCTAATGAGGTGATCACCCCTCGGGTGGTCTCCGTGGGTCTGGTCAATAAGACCCAGGTGCATCCCAGGGAGGTCTTTGCCGACCCCATTACTGATCGCGCATCAGCCATTATTGTAGCCCATAACCATCCTGCAGGGGCATTAGAACCCAGTAAAGAAGATATTGATGTTACCAGACAGTTAAAGGCTGCTGGAGAGACGTTGGGAATCAGACTCTTGGATCACATTATCTTCAATCAAAAGGGTTATTATAGCTTCATGGAAAAGGGAGAGATGGGGGAGATGAAATAATGATGGGTCTAAGACTTTTCTGAGTAGGAATGAAATCAGGGAAGGGTCCGCATTTATTCTTAGTGTTAGGAAAGGTAAAAAAAGCTATAAGTATAAAAGGAGAAATTCCATGATAACATATTTATCAAGCAGTATATGGGCATCGCCAGCGCAGACGTTGGTCAATACAGTTAATGTAGTGGAAACTATGGGGGAAGGGATCGCCCTTGAAACAAGAAAGATGAAACATATTTTTCAGGAGGCAAAATGAGAAAATATAGATTTAGTGTATTAATAGAATGAGATGAAGGTAGTTACCTGGTAGCGACCGTCCAATCTCTAAAAAGCTGCTATACTCAAGCCAGAACCATGGAAGAATTGATGCCTCGAATCAAGGGGGTTGTTGAGCTTTGCCTGCAGGAAGAGGAGCCGGTACCTATGGTTTTTGAGGGGGTGCAGCAAATTGAGGTTGCTCTGTGACTCGATTGCCGGTCGTAGCCCCAGTGAATGGGAAGAAAGGAAAACCTTTACTGTTTTGGCAATTCTATGTAAAATCTTGCAGGATTAAATAATTGAAAAGGAGTAAAGACATGCCTGAAGTAACTATTCAATTACCGGAATCGGCTTTCGCGGCCCTGCGTAAGGATCCGAGTGAATTTGCAAGCGAGATGCGCATTGCGGCAGCCGCAAAATGGTACGAACTTGGTATGGTTTCGCAGGAGAAGGCTGCTGAGATCGCTGGATTATCGCGCGCGAACTTCATAAGCTCTTTAAGCCGGCTCCGTGTATCGCCGCTTCAATATTCTCCCGAGGAACTGAGAGAGGAACTGTATGACGCAGATTAAACGAGTGGTAATCAATGCATCGCCTCTGATTATCCTTTTTCGCAGTCATCTTGATAGACTTTTGCCGGGTTTGTTCGATGAAATCTATATAACGGAAGCGGTATAGTCTGAAGTTACCAGAGGTGGACACATGGGTGCAGCCGTCCCAGGTCTTACAATGCTGAGTGGGTGAAAAAGTAAGTGTTCCTGTCATTTCGCCTCGTGTTGCTGCCTGGGATCTTGGCATTGGTGAGTCGGAGGTATTGAGCTTTGCCATAGAACATCCGGAGCTTCGGGCAATGGTGGGCGATAAGGCCGCGTGTCGTTGTGCAAAAACTCTGAAAATTAAGACATTGGGCACCGGTGGGATGCTTGAGATAGCCAAGAGGAGAGGGCTGATAAAATCCGTTGCCGGTGCGCTCGATAATTTACAGACAGCCGGGTTATGGCTGTCAGACGATTTGGTCAATCTGTTTCTGAAAGAGGCCGGTGAGATATAAAACTTTGTCTCACGCAAAAGCGAGTTAAGTATGTAGGTAATCGGGGACGGGTTCTCATTTATTCACATTTATCATTAGTGTTAGAAAAAATAGAAAAAGGCTGCAGACGAATTCGGGGGAGGGCATACTTATTAAAAATTTCTAAGAGATGTTTGAACGGGAGGTGTGGATTCCCAATCAAGTTGGGAATGACAGACTGGTAGTTGAATTTCCGGGGCGTAATACTTAAATGATGAGAGTAAATATTCCAAGCGGCAAGGTAATACTGATGGTCTCGCAAAAAGTCGGATTCAGCTAGTATGTCATTTCGACCGCAGGGAGAAATCTTATATTTTCAATGTGTTGCAGACTGAAGATTTCTCGTTCCTGCCTGCCGGCAGGCAGGTCACTCGAAATGACGTCGTTTTAGACTTTTTGCGGGTTCATTGATTTTGATAGTTTCGTAAAAAGTCGTCACTCCGGTAGATCCCGGATCGAGTCCGGGAGGAGTCCGGATGATCTGCAACCACTTGAAAAGACTGGATTCCGGCTTTCGCCGGAATGACGGTTAAAGGGTATGATGGACTTTTTACGAATTTGTCAATTTTAACAAACGCTAAAATGTTAAAACATTAACACATCCCCCCCCTTTTTCATCAAAGTTCAATTCTAATTTATATTAAACTATAGTGGTATATTCCCAATAGACAAACACTTGGCAAATCTTTTTTTGCCTACATATACCAAGATTACACGGACAGCCCCTCGATTAGGGCCATCACATTGTGACCCAGGACATCATGATTATAGCCCCCTTCCAGGATAGCAAAGCATCCCCCACCACACCGCCCAGCAGCCGAGCGAACCTTCCTGCCAATTTCCTGGTAATCCTCTGTTTTTAAGACCCCGCCCCAGTCTTGCTCGTGGTTGTCAAAACCGGCTGATATGCCGATTATGTCTGCCTGACAGTGTTCCAGCTCTTCGCTTACCTCTTCCATATATGCATCCCGATTACTGGCAGATACATTGTGGATGGTCACATATCCCTTATTTTCCAGGATATTTACCGTACCGTCCCCATAGTGGAGATCAATGTCTAGCACATAGGCGCTCTGAATCTTTCGTGTTTGCTTCAGATGTTCCAGGGCTATAGCCATATTATTGAAATAGCAGAAACCCCAGGAGGAATTGGAGGATGCATGATGCCCGGGAGGACGTATGAGACCAAAACATGGCTCTGTAAGCCCAATAGTAGCAGCCTGGATAGCTCCTCCAGCAGCCAGGGCAGCAATAGGATGTAAGCCTTGTCTCCTCACATCCTCTATGTGGGCCTTTGTATGGACAGATGCAATATCAACCTCAGAAGCGGGCTCAGCTGTAATGAACTCCACAGAAGGCTTAATTACCTCAACTATGGCCTCCATTCGTCCGGCATCTGCAGCCGGGTCATAGGTATAGACCTGATAAAAATCATCATGAAAAATTACCTTCATAGTCTCCTCCTTTTGAACTTTTTAAGCATGTCGATTATGGTATTTGGCTCTGGGCGGGGCACAAGTATACATGTCCATGCATTCAATATAGTGAGATTTTGGCTTACAGAGTATCCTGCTGAATGAAAGATAGGATATATTCCTAATAGACTCTCCTCAGCCTCGTTAAGATCCGGAAACCATGCGCTCCACTGCTGAACGACACCGGAGATATTGGCATGGGTTAACATGGCCCCTTTGCTGACACCTGTTGTCCCTCCCGTATAGATGAGAGCTGCGACGTCGTCCCACTGGGCGGCATTTTCCACAGGATCATCAGGATATTTCTTAATCAGATCCATAAACTGGTATACATCCTTTTGAGGCTCCACCTTTCTGTACATCTCCTTCTTCACGAGAGGGAATAGCTGTTTGATAGGGAAGGGGAGATAATCATTGATGTGACAGGTAATAATACTCTCGATTTTGGTCTTGTCCTTTAATTTCAATGCCCGGGGAAGCAACAGATCAAGGGTTACAAGAACCGTGGCATCAGAGTCATTGAGCTGGTATTCCAGTTCACGCTCTGTGTAGAGAGGATTGTTCATGGCAGTGACTGCCCCGATTCTGTATGCTGCATGATCTGCAATAACAATCTGGGGAATATTGGGAAACAACATACCCACTTTATCGCCTTTCTTTACCCCAAGGTCTAAGAGAGCCCTGGTAAACCGATTAACAAGACCTTCTAATTCCTTATAAGAAATTCTTTTCCCAATATAGATAAATGCCGTATGGTCAGGGTATTTTTTAGCGGTTCTTGCCAGAACTTCAGGCATTGTAATCTTTTCAATCTCGACCTCATGGGGTACACCAGGGGCA
>JAGGYK010000065.1 GCA_021162585.1 Deltaproteobacteria bacterium | reverse complement strand
CTAATATATCTCCCTTCATAATGGGGACATTTTAGCACGGTAGTTACAGGGGACATATTAGCTTTGTTAACACAATGCAGATTATTGTCTTGACAAATGGGCCTACTTTACTATAAGATCTTTCCTTACCTGTTTAACTGCAAGTACCATATTTTTTAGACTTGGTTTTACTTCTTCCCATTTTCTTGTTTTTAAACCACAATCAGGATTTATCCACAACTGGTTCTGGGGAAGCACTTCAAGCAGCGCATTGATTTGTTTAACTATTTCATCAATGCCTGGAACTCTTGGGGAATGGATATCATAAACTCCCGGGCCAACTTCTTGTTTATAGCCAACAACTTTAAAGACTTTAAGAAGTTCATTCCCGCTTCTGGCGGTCTCTATTGAAATAACATCAGCATCCATTGCTTCTATAGTTTTTATGATATCATTAAACTCGCTGTAGCACATATGCGTGTGTATTTGAGTTTCCATTTTAGCCGGGCTAACAACGATTTTAAAATTTCTTACAGCCCACTCCTCATAATCAGGAATATTATCCTTTCTTAAAGGATATCCCTCTTTAAATGCTGCTTCATCAATCTGAATGATTTTAATTCCAGCATTTTGAAGATCAGCTACTTCATCACTTAAAGCAACTGAGATCTGCTCTGAAACAACACTTCTCGGCAAATCATCTCTTACAAAAGACCATTCTAAAATTGTAACCGGGCCTGTAATTATTCCTTTTACAATCTTTTCAGTTTTACTCTGAGCATATGTGATCCATTTAACAGTCATAGGCTCAGGCCTGCTGACATCTCCATAAATTACAGGAGGTTTTACGCATCTGCTCCCATAACTTTGAACCCATCCGTTTTTTGTAAATCCAAATCCATCGAGCATTTCGCCAAAATACTCGACCATGTCATTCCTCTCCGGTTCACCGTGCACCAATATGTCAAGTCCAATTTCTTCCTGAAAAGCAATACAATTATCAATATATTCTTTAATTCCGGTTTCATAAAATTCTTTTGAGATGTTGTTATTTTTATAATCTCTTCTTAATTTTCGAATTTCCGGTGTTTGCGGGAAACTGCCGATTGTAGTCGTAGCCAGCTCAGGATATTTCAAAACAGCTTTCTGAGCTTTTATTCTGTCTTCAAACTTATCGGCTCTTTCCTTTTTTACAAGATTTTTCAATCTGGACTGGACAGCGTTGTTGTGAATTTTTGTCGAAACTCTTTTCTTTTCCATCACATCTTTGTTGGCTGTTACTTTTTGCTTATCTTCTTCACATAATTTTACACCGTGAAAAAGTTTGGAAATCAAATCAACCTCTTCAAGTTTTTCCATTGCAAATGATAACCAGGTTTTTAAATCTTCATCTAAACTATCTTCGTATTTAAGAGAATATGGCACATGCAGAAGTGAACAACTGCTTGATACAATTATGTTTTCCCTGTTGACCTTCTCTGAGATTTTATTTAACAGCAATATGCTTTTTTCAAAATCATTTACCCAGATATTTCGTCCATCGACGACTCCGGCAATCAGCTTTTTATCTTTTAGGGTTTTAATTCCATCAAGATTTTGTTTCCCATGTATGAAATCTAAACCAATACCCCATATTGGAGTATCAATTAAAATGTTTGTGGCTTCATTCGAATGCTCAAAATAGGTTACAACTATAATTTTTACATTGTCCGCACATTCAGTTAATTCAGAATAAGCTCTCTTTAACAGATTTAATTCATTTGAACTTGTATCTTTAACAAAAACAGGTTCATCAAACTGAACATAAACATCATCATCCAGCTTGCTGATCTGTCTTATCAGCTCCTTGTATATTGAAAGCGCTTTATCAAATAATTGATATGTATCACCTGCTTCATCAACCCTCTTTGACAACGCTAAAAATGTAACAGGCCCTATTATATTTATTTTTGTTTTTATACCGATCTCTTTTGCTTCCTTATATTCGTCTAAAATTTTAGTTGCATTTAAACTGTATTCATCTTTACTGCTAAGCTCGGGCACAATGTAATGATAATTTGTGTTAAACCATTTTGTCATTTCCATGGCTACACAATCTTTATTGCCTCTTGCCATTGTGAAATAGCGCTCTGTTTCATCGCTAATACTTCGAAATCTCTCTGGAATAGCGTTCAGCATAACAGCGGTATCCAGTATATTGTCATACCAGCTAAAATCATTACTGCTGATTAAATCAATCCCTGACTTTTTTTGATAATTCCAATGTCTAATTTTCAGTTCGTGTGAAGCTTTTTCAAGCTCAGGCAGGCCGATTTTTCCTATCCAGAAACTTTCTAATGCTTTTTTTAATTCTCTTTGTTCTCCAATCCTGGGAAATCCTGTTATACTTGTTTTAATTTCCATTTACTTCTCCTTTTTGTTTACGTTACTTTTCAATTCCATCCCTTGCCTGCACACCCTTTTGATAGTAGTGCTTAATTTCTTTCATCTCTGTTACAAGGTCAGCTTCTCCAATAATCCTGAGATCTGCCATCCTGCCTGTAATAACCAGTTCAACCTCTTCCGGCTTTGCCCGGATGAAATCCAGCAGTTCGTCCACGGAGAAAAGATTATAATAGGTGGCAATATTAGCCTCGTCAAGAATAATCATCTGATACTGTGTTAACAAAGCTAATATGTCCCCTGTAACTACCGTGCTAAAATGTCCCCATTATGAAGGGAGATATATTAGTGATGAGCGAGAAGGAGAGGAGGAGATGCCATCTGCTGCAGATGGCGCTCG
>JAGGYK010000244.1 GCA_021162585.1 Deltaproteobacteria bacterium | reverse complement strand
GGGGAATTATTTTAATGGGTAACTACATCAGATTTCTGGAAAAGAAATGCTGGTTTTATGCGGGTTTAGGTATAAAAATTAGGCGCTTTTTAGCCTTTTTTACCAATTAAGGGGTAAACTTGGGTTAAGATTTCTCCTAACACCGAAACAAGGATTTCTCCCTTCGGTCGAAATGACAATATGGGCGTAAGTGCTTATAAAAGCGATAAAAATGTTTATCAAACTGTTGAAGTTATTATCACTAATTACCTCAGGGGGTTAAGGAGTTAGATGCTCAACACGAAATGGAACCCGTGATAGTCTAGACTCCCAACTCCTAAACTCTGAACTCCTCAACCCCCTACCTCATCAAGCAGATCTACAAGTCTTTCCATATCATCTGGCAGGTTTGAGACAAATTCCATTCGTTCCCCTGATATTGGATGTTTAATCCCCAGTTTATACGCGTGCAGCATCTGCCGATTCAAACCCTTTATATATGATCTAATAGCAGGCTCGGCTACACTATTTATCCTTTTCCTGCCACCATACTTAGGATCTGCAACTATGGGATTTCCCATATCAGCCAGATGCACTCGTATTTGATGGGTCCTGCCTGTGGCAAGTCTCAAATTCAAGAAGGAGAAATCATCCCACTGCCTGATAACCTCCCAAAAGGTCACTGCCTCTCTTCCATGAGTAACTTTCGAGCTCATCTTCTTCCTGTCCTTAGGGTGTCTGTTCAATAATGTGCGGATACATCCTTTAGCCTGAGGCATATGCCCATAGCATATTGCATAATAAATCCTTACATGTTCGTGCAGTTTAAATGCCCTAGCCAGGGCATAATATGCATCTGTTGTTCTTGCCATAACCATGACCCCTGATGTGAGTTTATCCAGACGGTGAACAATACCCGGCCTTTCCTTACTGCCTACATTTGAGACCTCAGGATATTGCGCAATAATCGCATTTACAAGGGTATGATCAGTACTCCCTGCACCTGGGTGAACTACAAGGCCTGCTGGTTTATCTATGACAATGATATGAGCATCCTCATAAAGGATATTTAAGGGGATGTCCTGGGGTGCAGGCAGAACAGAGATCTGAGACCTTTTAATAATAACATGAACCCTCATACCTGCCCTTATCTTCAAAGATGGCTTTGGAGGAATCCCTTCTACATCTACAAGGCCTTCTGAGATTAATCTGCTCGCATGTGAGCGTGTAATTGATGCGTGCTGCGCAAGAAACACATCCATGCGCAAACCATTATCTTCCTGGTTTGATACTAAATCTATCTCTTTTTCCACAGGATGGACTTAATCCTTTTTACTCTTATCGCCTTTTTTAATGCTGGGACAGCATCCTTGGTAGCCCTGTAGCCAGATGATATATATGCATCCATGTTATCGAAGTCAGACCAGTGGGCAGAGCCCACATCAGGGTGTATTACAAAATCTGCCCCCCTTATACGATATGTATTCATAATAGATCTAGCTATATCATCAGCCCTATATAAGATATCCATGCTGTTTTTGATCTCTGTATGATAATTGATTGGGATAATCTCCCTTGAAACATCTACTCCAATAATAAAGTCAGCTTTTAAAAACCTAGCTGCTGATACAGGCACAGACTCGACCCACCCACCATCTACATATCTCCTGTCTTCTATCTCTACAGGCGGCAATATACCGGGCACTGCACTTGAAGCCCTTATAGCAGGTCTTATGGGGCCTGAATGCAAGATCTCAGAATAGCCAGACACTATATCCAGGGCAACACATGCAAATGCCAGTTTTAATTCAGAGAATTGCTTGTCAGGTATAAGACGATCCATCTCCATAAAAAATGCCTCAGGCGATATAACAGACTTCCTGAACAACGTCCTGTAATAAAAATAACCCTTCTTTGCTGTGACAAAAAGCCTATCTAAAAATCCTTTATCCATATCTGATAACATGCTAAGGCGTTGTGCTTTTTTTTGAAACTCTTCACCCCCGAGGTAGCCTTTTATCACCTCTTTTGTCTTAACTGCACTTGTTGTATCTGCATATACTGAGCCCACGATAGCCCCCATGCTTGTACCTGCTATAATCTTGGGTATAATATTATCTTCTTCTAATGCAAGTAACACCCCTATATTGGCAAGACCTCTTACCCCGCCCCCACCTAAGGCTAGCCCTATCTTATATGACATCTGAAAAAGCCCTCTTTATCTTATCTGCAAGAACACCTATCTGAGATTTATCTACTGTCCTCATATCAAATATAAGCCTGTCCTCCTCGATGCGAGATATTACAGGAGGATCCCCCTGCCTTAAGTTTAAATGAATCCCTTCTGCCTTAGGAGAGGGAATAACCACACCAGACGATGGTATAAATCTTGTAGGGGTAGAACCACCTCCTATAACAGCATTAGCAGGCGCCACCTCTGAACCTGGGATATCAATGCTATCTTTTAGCTGAATTGCCTTTTTCCTTACATCATCTAATGGCTCATAAATCATGCTTAATACAGGGATTGCCATATATTGACCCTTTGCCAGCAGCCTCAACGTTGCAGCCAGTGCTGCGATTGTGAGTTTGTCTATACGAATAGCGCGATGTAATGGATTCTTTGCAATAGATGATATTAGATCTTGCCTGCCTAAAATAATGCCTGCCTGAGGCCCACCAAGGACCTTGTCTCCGCTGAACGAGATTATATCAGCACCCTGGTCAAGACATCCCTTGATTGTCCATTCATCATGGATCCCCACCTTATCAAGGGGCTCTGGGATGCCTGATCCCATATCCACAAAGAGTGGAATGCCCTTTTTATGGGCAAGCGCTGCCAGATCCTTTATATCCACATCCTCGGTAAAACCAACAATAGCAAAGTTACTCTGATGTACCTTCATCAAGAGGGCTGTGTCTTCTGTAATGGCCTCTTCATAATCAGATATCTTGGTCTTATTAGTAGTGCCTACCTCTTTTAATACAGCCCCACTTAATGCCATCACATCTGGCATCCTGAAAGACCCTCCTATTTCAACCAGTTCTCCTCTGGATACAATTACCTCCTTGCCTTTAGCCAGGGTGGAGAGTGTAATCAAGACAGCTGCTGCATTATTATTGACAACTAAGGCATCTTCTGAACCAAAACAGTATGCAGTCAGTCCCCTTATGATGTCCTGGCGAGACCCCCTTGAGCCTTTTTCCAGATCATACTCTAAGTTACAGTATAGGCCTGCTGCATCTTCTATGGCTTCCATGGCCTCTGCAGCAAGCGGGGCCCTGCCCAGGTTTGTATGCACTATTACACCTGTGGCATTTATAACCTTTCTTAATCTTACCTCCATTATTGAAGTGATCGTATGTGCAACACCAGATGCAATATGGGCTGCATCAGGACTCTGGTTAATATCGCCTGATTTAATAGATGTCCTTATATCATCTATAGCCTTTATCACATTCATCTTGATCACGTCCCTTGAATAAGGGAGCTTACCTAAGACAGGCTCATTCAGTATAACATCTACCTTTGGTATTGTCTTATACGCTCCTTTCACAACAAATCTCCTTTAGCCTGGCCTACTAGATTATAGAATACGGGTAGAATTTCTCTAAAAGCACCCGTAGATCCTGTTTGCCTTTATCTGATGAACCACCTGTTATCTCCTTGATCTCATTTATCCTCTCTGTAATAACGCTATAACCTGCATCCATACACACAGATGCCTTACTAAACCTATACCAGTCATATCCTTTTATACCAGGTGGTGATATGACCATATCAGCCAATGACCTCTCCAGTATATTCCATCTGTAACCCCTTATTGTTGATCCTATGTCAAGTGCCTCTAAAGCATTATTATACCTGAATCCTTTGATCTCGGCCTCTGTATCTATTGCAATAATCTTTTTAGCGCCTAAGATATGGGCTGCCATGATAGGTAAGATACTTATAATGCCACCATCCATCAGGTGTATATCCATATAATCTGCAGGCTTACATACCCCTGGCATGGCACTGGATGCGTACATAGCCTTAGGTATATCCCCTTTTGTGATTATCACAGCACTACCAGATATTATGTCTGTAGCCAGTGCTGCAAATGGAATAGTTGAGTTCTCAAGATAAAACTGGCGAGAACTCAGCACACCTTTGCCTACTACATCCTTATACGCTCTTTTTACAAGCCTCTCCGATATAAAGCCCTGGTTCCAGAATGCATAGACAAAACCCAGACCAAATGAAAAAAATGAGGTAACTTTAGAAATCAAGCTCTTAGGATTTGTAGTCAAAGACCTCTCTATTGTGTTTACAACAGGGTTATTAGAAAACTTCAATGCAAATCTGTTCAAAAACTCTGTATCGTTTTTGTAGGCATATACACCACCTACTACAGAGCCGATGCTGCTACCCACAATAAGATCAGGCTTGATCCCCTGCTCTTCTAATGCCTTAAAGACCCCTACATGGGCCATACACCTCACGCCGCCACCGCCAAGTGCAAGTGCAAGATTGTATTCACTCATGTTAGGTAAACTACGCTAATAAACAAGTAGTAGTCAAGTCATAAGGCCAGGAATAGTTGGGAGTTGAGGAGTTTAGAGTTGGAAGTTGCGAGTTACAGGCAAAGGGTAAAGGGTTCAAGGTTCAAAGTTCTATGTTCTAAGTTGCGTATGAAAAGTAGATAGTGAATAGAGAACAGACTTAGTCCCTTCTTCATCTCTTTCTCTCCTTCCCCACCCTCGACACCAATTTACCACAGGAAAGGTGTCTCAGTCACATTGGCACAGGGCAGTTTTAATGGATAAGCTCATCAACAAGATCAATGAACATGAATATACCATGTGTGATAGGCTGGAATCAGACCGTCTTTAAACGATACAACCAGTGTGTGATCACCTTGGCTCGTGGGGAAATACTTAAAGGTGTTGCCTGTCTCGCCGCTGAGTAGCTCATTATCCATATACCATTGGAAATCGTGTGTTGTACTTGAGACAATCGTAAATACCTGAAGGGTCCAAGTGCTCATCTGCACATCTTGGTCAGGGGGTAGAGCCTGATAACATCCTGACAACATTGCTGCAAAAAGCAGCGCAATCATGATTCTTACAGGATTCCTCATCTTCAAACTCCTTACGCTTTTAGTATCAAGCGATCATGGAAACTCTCATTTCATACAATTCGCATAAAAAAAAGATACATAATAGCCGAACAGATTGCAACTAGAAAAGACAACCAACCGTAATCATTCAGTGAAGCACAAGGGTGCAAGGCACAAAGTGACAAAGGCCTGCCCATGCCTCAGGGCACGGGATTGTCGGCTAACGATGCAGAGGGCAAGGATAAGAGAACAATGCTAATCGGAGATGCAGACAGGCACATAGGAACAAAAAATTAGTAAGGCTCTATAAGCCGCCCATAAATGCAAAGCTGATACTAAGGATGTTTCTTAAGATACCGTACCATTCAGGTTTTTACTTTGTGCCTGTCCGCCTTTGTAACTGAATGGTTACAACCAACCCTGAAAAGTTGATCATTGAGTTCATCACCCATGGTTTCCTATGTCATATGTTAAAACTCCTCATTCATAGTTTAAAAAAAGAGAATCATTTCTTTCCTGCCTCTAAATGCGAGTTAAACACGAGGCCCATCTCCTAGATTATGTCTCTTATTCCAATTTGCCTTCTCCATTAAGCTTCAGTATATAATAATAGTGACCACGTCAGTTGAGGCTTGCTGCCTTCTGGAGCAGCAGTTACTCAATCTCACCAGGACGTCCCTGTTGTTCTCCCAAGCATAGTAAGTAAGGAGCGACTACATGCCTGGCTGCCAGCTACCCGAACAAGAACTCATTACCAGAGGACTATGCAACAACCCTAAGCAACTCTTTAAGCAATACGATCAATGAACATGGACATACCATGTGTGGTAGGTTGGAAACACCCAGTCTTTAAACGATGCAACCAGTATGTGATCACCTTGGCTCGTGGGGAAATACTTAAAGGTGTTGCCTGTCTCGCCGCTGAGTAGCTCATTATCCATATACCATTGGAAATCGTGTGTTGTGCTTGAAATAATCGTGAACACCTGAAGGCTATAGGTGCTCATCTCCACATTCTGATCATTTGGTAGGGCGAGATAACATCCTGATAACATGGCTGCAAAAAGCAGCACAACCATAATTCTTACAACACTCTTCATCCATATACCTCATCTACTTTAATATAATACGCTCAGCCGTACACAGTAAATCGTGTAGGGCTGACTTATTCTTTTATTCCCCCTTGTGACTTTCAGGGAGAAGAAACTTCCACCTTCAAAAATAATACACTCTTTTGGTTCTTTATTCAACAACCTTCACTTTCTTCCAGGTATGGTTCATAACCTCTTCCTCTTCTCCATAAGGATCATAAAGATTTACATTTTGGACCACCACCTTAAGCTTATGATAACCTTTGTCATCAATAGTAGGAGTATACTCAAAGGTATCCCCTGTAGCATCAGTAAGTTCATCATCCAGATACCATGACCAGTTTTCAGGGATGTTGGAGTTGGCAAGTGCCTTGAACTCCTGTGTCTCTCCTACTTTCACCACGACATTACCAAACAGATTTGGATCCGGCCATGTAATGATAATCAACCCTTCCATAGCCCTCCAGGCATCGATAATTTCAGTGTAGACGCCCCTACCCCCGTCGTAATGACTACTACCAGAATTGGTCAGGACCAGCACTGCGTCACCACCCTTGTCACCCTTTTCAGGAAGCATGTTGAATGCACTCTTCCAGTACCGCTGAAAACCTGTATAACGCCAACCCGTGCTCTTATTGAAAAACACTCCCTCTTCTCCCTTTGGGGGGGTGGGTTCCCACCACGGTACTTCTGCCTGCTTATTCAGCACCTTTTCACAGTTATACTTGTTATTGCCACTATCCTTCTCCAT
>JAGGYK010000251.1 GCA_021162585.1 Deltaproteobacteria bacterium | reverse complement strand
TCATATAGCCCCCCATGTCCTGTCGGACACACTGAAGGATGAAAACAAAACAACATCCCAGTCCGCTGTCTCCCCCGTCTCAAACTGACCCCCGACCCCTGATCCCTGACCCCTATTTTCATATAAATGTCCACGGGATGAGAGGGCAGCCAGATATTTCTTACCAGGCTAAATGCTGATAGCTGAATGCTTATTAATCCTTTTGCTGTAGAGATATTGCAAGCTTAAATGTAGCATCTCTAATAGATAAATCTTCTATACCTATACTCGAGAGAAACATCTTGTAGATCAACTTAGATCCAGATTCGACATCAGGGATAGATCCTTTGGGATAGGCCTTAATCAAGGAAGTAACCCCAGGCGCACTAAATTTAACCTGCCCATCTACAAGATACACCACCTGTGTTGCAGCCTCAAGGTCATCTAAACGGTGCGATATGTGTATTACTGTCTTAGCCTTATCCTGGTTGAGTCTTTTTAATGTCTCAAACAAAACAGCCCGCCCCCCAGGATCCAGGTGAGCAGTCCCCTCGTCCAAAATAAGAGTATCCGCCTCCATTGCCAACTGCCCAGCAAAAGCTATCTTTGCAAGCTCACCACCAGAAAGGCTTGTTGTAAGTGCATATCTCAAATCCAGACTGCCTGTCGCAGCAAGTGCATCTAAAACACTGGCAGAAATATAATCAGAGTTAAATCCGAGATTCTCAGGGCCAAAGGCCACATCCTCTTCCACTACAAGGCTTACTATCTGATTCTCAGGATTGGCAAGGATAAGCCCTGTCTTTAGTCCGCCTCGATCTACACTACCTTTCTCAGGTGGCAGGATCCCTGCTATAATGTAGGCAAGAGTGGTCTTACCTGAACCATTTGGCCCAACTATACCATAATATGCACAATCAGGAATCTCTAGATCGATATCCTTAAGGACACTTCTTCCAGGGTATGAAAAGGATATATTTGATAATTTTATAGACAAATTAAACGTATTGCAAAGCGATCAAGACCCATGTCAAATCCCAGCAGAAGGCTTCATCTCCGCTTCTACCCACTCCATGATTACCATAGAGGCTCCATCACCTTTTCTATTCTTATATCTTACAAATCTGGTATAACCACTGTTTCTTTCTTTAAATCTTGGTCCAAGCTCCTTGAATAATTTACCCAAAGCCTCTTTCGATCTAACTATACGGTTAGCCTGCCTTATAGCAGCCAAATCACCCTTTTTACTTAAACTTACCATCCTATCTGCTATCTTCCTGAGCTCTTTTGCCTTTGCCTCAGTAGTTATTATCCTCTCATGGATAATCAAAGACGTTACTAGATTTCTAAGCATAGCCTCCCTGTGATCTGTCCGCCTTCCCAGTTTTTTCCCTCCTATCCTATGATGCATCACACCACCTCTATTTGCTTTCCTCTTCTTCCATCTTACGTCTTCTCTCCTCGATCTCCTCGGGAGAAGGTAGATTTGGAATCTTCATTCCTATATGCAAGCCCATCTTTGCCAATTTTTCCTTTATCTCCTCCAAAGATTTACGTCCAAAATTTTTGGTCTTTAAAAGCTCTGTTTCCGTCTTCTGGACCAACTCATATATATACGTCATAGTCGCATTCTTGAGACAATTTGCAGATCGTACAGATAGCTCTAGCTCCTCCACGGTTCTAAAAAGATTCTCGTTTAACTCTTCCTCTTTCTCTTCCTCTTCTTCCTCAGTGGCCACCATATCCTCCTGAAAGTTTATAAAGGTGTTCATATATTCCTTCTGAATCTTTGCAGAATACGCTAGAGCATCTTCTGGAGTTACTACACCATTCGTCCAGATCTCCATAACTAGCCTATCATAATCTGTCCTGCGACCTACTATAGTAGGGGTAACATTAAAAGAGACCTTCCTTACAGGGGAAAAGATTGCATCTATAGGAATCCACCCTTCTACATCAATCCTTTCCTTATTTAATTCAGCAGGAGCATATCCTCTACCCCACTCCACATGCATCTCCATCTTTAGCTCTACATTACCTTCAATCGTAGCAATAATCTGATCAGGATTTATTATATCTATTTGACCACCTGAATCTATATCACCTGCCTTAACTTCACAAGGCCCCTTTTTCTCTAACCTCACTAGTTGGGGTTTACCTGTATGCATACGGAGAATGACCTTTTTGAGATTAAGGATAATATCCGTTACATCCTCAATAATACCAGGTATGCTAGAAAATTCATGAAGTACACCAAGAGAATCATCAAATTTTACACCTGTTATCGCAGAGCCATAGATAGATGAAAGCAACACCCTCCTCAACGAATTACCTATAGTCACCCCAAAGCCCCTCTCAAGAGGTTGCACATTAAAGCGCGCATAGATGTTAGTATGCGTACCCTCCTCTATCTCTAATTCTTTAGGCTTTATAATTTCTCTCCAATTCTTTTCTATCATCTTTCCCGCCTCGAATTTATTTAGAATAAAATTCTACTATCAATGTTTCTTCTACGGGCATAGGTATATCCTTTCTTTCTGGTAAGGCCTTAACCCTGCCCTTCATATTCTCTTTATCCAACTCAAGCCATTCAACTATTCCTTGTCTTTCCATATCATCTAGAGCACTCAATATTGGGAGCGCCTTCTTGCTCTTTTCCCTTACCTCAATTGCATCATTAGAACTCACTAGAAAAGATGGGATATCTGTCTTTCTACCATTTACTAGAAAGTGCCCGTGGCCAATAAGTTGTCTTGCCTCTTGCCTAGAAGAGGCAAATCCCATCCTATAGACTATATTATCCAATCTGCTTTCAAGTAAAACCAGCAAATTTTCGCCAGCTACCCCCTTCTTCCTGGTGGCCATCTCATAATAAATCCTGAACTGCTTCTCAGAAACACCATAAATACGGCGCACCTTTTGTTTCTCCCTTAAATGAATTTTATACTCACTCATACGAGTCCGTCTCTGCCCATGCTCACCTGGAGCATAATTTCTCCGTTCAAAGGCACATTTATCAGTATAGCACCTCTGACCTTTTAAAAAGAGCTTTGCCCCTTCTCTGCGGCATATTTTACAAACAGGTCCTGTATATCTTGACAATCTTATTCCCCCTTATATCTTCTTAATTAAACCCTGCGTTTCTTTGGTGGCCTGCATCCATTATGTGCCACGGGTGTTACATCTCTTATCTCATTAATCCTTATACCGCTAGCATTTATAGCCCTTAAGGCAGCCTCTCTCCCACCCCCAGGACCTTTAATGCATGCAGCTACAGACTTTACGCCATACTCCTGAGCTTTCTTGCATGCATCCTGGGCTGCAAGCTGCGCAGCAAAAGGGGTGGCCTTTCTGGACCCCTTAAAACCATGAGTCCCAGCACTGGCCCATGCAATAGTATTTCCTTGAGGATCTGTTATTGTAATAATAGTATTATTAAAAGTGGCTTGAATATACGCAATCCCTTCCGGGATATCCTTTTTAACCTTTTTCTTTCCTGAACGCCCTTTAGGTTTTGCCATAAAATACTCCTATACCTTATTTCTTCCTGCCAATAATTATTCGTCTAGGTCCTTTGCGTGTCCTTGCATTGTTATGTGTGTTCTGTCCATGTACCGGCAAACCTTTTCTGTGTCTTAACCCTCTATAACACGCTATGTCCATAAGCCGCTTTGTATTCATGGACACCTCTCGTCTAAGTTCTCCTTCTACTATAAAATTCTTGTTAATATAATCCCTAATCTCTGTTATCTCCTGCTCTGTAAGCCCATCACTCTTTTTGGATGGATCTATTTCCAATGCAGAAAGCATCTCATTAGAACGAGATCTGCCTATTCCATAAATATAGGTCAAAGCTATATCTATCCGTTTATTTCGTGGTAAATCTACACCTGCAATCCTTGCCAAGCCAGCCCTCCTTAACCTTGTCTCTGATTATGACGGGGGTTCTCACAGATAACCCTTATTACCCCAGAGCGTTTAATAATCTTACATTTCCTGCAACGTTTCTTTACTGATGCCCTAACCTTCATTTTTCTACCTCATTTTGTCCTGTATACAATCCTGCCTTTAGTCAAGTCATAAGGCGAAATTTCCACCTGTACCTTATCACCTGGTAAAATCTTTATATAATGCATCCTCATCTTGCCCGATATGTGGGCTAATATCTGATGTCCATTTTCTAACTCAACTCTAAACATAGCATTTGGTAGGGGTTCGAGTACAACACCCTCGGTTTCGATTACATTTTTCGCCATTCTTATTCAAGCCCCTACTGCAGTAGCAATAGTACCCTCAACCTCTTCCATAGAGCCCTTACCATCTATCTTCCTCACAATACCTTTATCAGTATAATATGCTACTAGTGGTGCTGTCTGAGAGTGGTATGTCTTAAGTCTTTCTCTTATGGTCTGCTCCTTATCATCGTCCCGTTGATAGAGCTCACCTCCGCACTTATCACATATCCCATCCTTTTTAGGGGTATCAAACTTTATATGATGCATGTAACCACATTTTCTGCATGTCCTGCGGCCGGTCAATCTCTCAATCAAATAATCATCTGGCACATCAATCACTACTACATGATCAAGATGGCTCTCCATATTCTCTAATATTCTATCCAAGGCTTTAGCCTGATCCAATGTCCTTGGAAATCCATCCAATATAAAGCCCTTATTGCAGTCAGGACTACTCAATCTCTCTTTGACTACCCCAATAACTACATCATCAGGAATTAATTCCCCTTTATCCATGTACTCCTTGGCCTTCAACCCCATTGGCGTTCCCCCCGCAACCGCAGCCCTAAACATGTCCCCCGTAGATATCTGGGGTATACCTAGTCTTTCCATAAGCCTTTTTGCCTGTGTTCCTTTGCCTGCACCAGGTGGGCCTATCAAGATCATTTTCATGGCTTAAAAATCCTCCTTAATATGTTGTTGTTAACGTCTAGGCTTAATACGACCTGTCTTCAAAAACCCTTCATATTGTCTTGAGATCAGATGTGACTCTATCTGGCTCATAGTATCCAGAGCAACACCCACCACAATCAATAGTGATGTCCCTCCAAAATAAAACGGGGCATTTGCCCTGCTGATTAGTATCTGGGGTAATATACAAACTGCACATAGATATATAGCCCCCACAAATGTAAGCCTTGACAGCACCCTGTCTAAGTGTTCCGAAGTTGCCTTCCCTGGCCGTATGCCTGGAATGTATCCGCCATATTTCTTAAGATTATCTGCTACATCTGCTGGATTAAACACTACTGCAGTATAAAAATATGTAAAAAATACAATAGCTATTAAATATATAAGATTATACATAGC
>JAGGYK010000111.1 GCA_021162585.1 Deltaproteobacteria bacterium | reverse complement strand
GGCCAGGGGGATGTCATTCGATGGGTAACAACCCCCTCAAGGGGGGATTTATCGAGCCCGTCCTTTGACTTTCAAATATTCCGCAGGGTCTCGTTTTTCTAAGCGAAGCCTCAGAAAATGCGCAGTAGCTTATAGCTGGATAAGAATTCTGGAAATAATCTTTCGTACTGTAAAAAACAAGGTTTCCTTTTCTCTACTTTAGTGACACTGCGAAACGTAAGCAATAATTGTGCCGAACAGTATTGGGCCAGGGGTCAGTTTAAAGAGGAAGATAGATTTAATTCTTGAGACCTTTACATAATTGAAGAGCATATTCATTGCGAGGAGGTTTTTAGGCCGACGTGGCAATCCCATTAATTTCCGATAAGACTATTTTTTATCTTCTATCTTTCATCTTCAATCTATTGTTTTCCCGACTATCCTTAATCACCCAACACTCAAAACTTCTTCTTAATATCGAATCTTTATTTCACTTTTCATTTAACCCATCACCCATCACTCATCACTCAAAACCCAAAACCTCTTTTACTATTCACTATTCAACACAACCCTTGAAAACCAGATCATTAAATGCAATATAATACCAGACCACATTATTAAGATGAAAGGGAAGACTCACATGAGAAGCGACAAAACAAAAAAATCAGTGGAAAAGGCGCCCCACAGGTCTTTGATGAAGGCCACAGGGCTTACAGATGAAGAGATATCAAGGCCGTTTATAGGTGTGGTGAACTCTGCAAATGAACTCATCCCGGGCCATATCCATCTGAATCAGATTGTATCTGCTGTCAAGGCAGGCGTTCGCCTCGCAGGCGGCACACCCATGGAATTTTCTGTGATCGGCATGTGTGACGGGATTGCCATGAATCACGAAGGGATGAAATACTCCCTGCCCACCAGGGAAATTATAGCAGACTCTATAGAGCTGATAGCCATGGGTCATGCATTTGATGCCATGGTATTTGTACCAAATTGTGACAAGATTGTGCCTGGTATGCTTATGGCATGCCTGAGGCTTAATATCCCATCCATTGTGGTATCTGGCGGGCCAATGTTAAAAGGTCATCTAAATGGCAAAGATATAGACCTGATAAGTGTGTTCGAGGGCGTGGGCCAGCTAAAGGCAGGAAAGATTACTCAAGAAGAATTAAGGGAATTGGAAGATGCTGCATGCCCGTCTGCCGGTTCATGCTCTGGTATGTTCACGGCAAATTCCATGAATTGTCTTACAGAGGCCCTTGGGCTTGGCCTGCCAGGAAACGGCACCATACCAGCGCCTTTGTCTGCCCGTATAAGGCTGGCAAAGCTATCAGGTATGAAGGTCATGGAGCTGTTGGATAAGGATATAAAACCAAGGGATATTGCCACCCTTAAGGCATTCAAAAACGCAATAGCAGTAGATATGGCCCTGGGCTGTTCTACCAATACTGTCCTTCATGTGCCGGCCATATCATACGAAGCAGGAATAGAACTGGATTTAGATGATTTTAATAATATGAGCTCTAAGGTCCCGCACCTGTGCAACCTCTCTCCTGCAGGCCCTTATCACCTTGAGGATCTATACTATGCCGGAGGCATTCAGGCCCTCATGAAGAGGTTGGCAGAGACAGATATCTTAAATACAGATGTCCTCACAGTAACAGGAAGCACACTTAAGGCGAATCTGGCCTCAGCAAGGATAGTTGATCCAGAGATAATAAGACCTATCAATGCCCCGTATCACAAACAGGGCGGCATTGCTATATTAAGGGGTTCTCTGGCCCCTGATGGCGCAGTAGTAAAACAATCAGGGGTGGCCCCTGAAATGATGAAAAGAAAAGGGGTTGCACGGGTATTTGACTCTGAAGAGGATGCCACAAAAGCAATCATGTCAGGAAAAATAAATAAAGGCGATATAATTGTGATCAGGTATGAAGGGCCAAGGGGCGGCCCTGGTATGAGGGAGATGCTCACCCCAACATCTGCCATTGCAGGCATGGGCATGGACAAGGATGTGGCCCTCATAACAGATGGCAGGTTCAGCGGTGGCACAAGGGGCGCAGCCATCGGTCATATCTCACCTGAGGCAGCCCAAGGCGGGCCCATTGCATTTGTAAGGCAAGGAGATGTAATAGAGATAGACATACCAGAGAGAAGGATTGATCTCCTTGTCGATGAAAAGGAGATGGAACAAAGAAGGAAAGGCTGGACTCCGCCAAAGAAAGAATTATCAGGGGTGCTCAAGAGGTATGCCAATATGGCCCTGTCTGCCGACAAAGGGGCAAGGTACAGGGATTAGGGATCATATATGGAGATTGCAAGGTTCTGGACAAGATTAGAAGACAATAAAATCAGGTGCGAACTCTGCCCCCACAGATGTATTATAAAGGAAGGATCTATTGGTATATGTGGAGTAAGAAAAAATATAGATGGGAACCTATACACCCTTGTCTATGGAAGGGCTGTGGCAGCAAATATTGATCCCATAGAGAAGAAACCTCTATTTCATGTGTTACCTGGCTCTTATGCCTTTTCCGTTGCCACAGTAGGATGTAACTTAAGGTGCAAGTTCTGCCAAAACAGCGACATCTCTCAATACCCTGTAAATACAGGGAACATCGCAGGAGAAGAACTCCTGCCGGAAAATATTGTAAATGAGGCAACAGTTAATAAATGTTCAAGCATCGCATATACCTACACAGAGCCCACTATATTCATGGAGTATGCCCTGGATACTGCAAGGCTGGCCAAGGAAAAGGGTCTATTAAACTGCCTTATCACAAACGGCTTTATCTCGCCTGATATAATAAGACAAGAGATGAAAGGAATAATCGATGCGGCAAACATTGACCTGAAATCATTTAGTGATAACTTCTACAAAAAGCTGTGCTCAGCAAGGCTCGGCCCGGTATTAGATGCAATCAAGGCCTACTTTGAGGAAGGGATATGGATAGAGATCACAACCCTTATCATCCCCGGTGAAAATGATTCAAGGGATGAACTTACCGATATAGCTAGGTTTATAAAATCAATAAGCCCTGATATCCCATGGCATATAAGTCGGTACTATCCTCAATACAAATATAGTGATGCACCCCCAACGCCTGTTAAAACCATTGAAATGGCAAGGGAGATAGGATCAAATGAGGGGCTTAAATTCGTGTATCCGGGTAATGTTCCGGGCCACGAAGGGGAAAATACATATTGCCCTAATTGCAACTCGCTTGTTATAGAAAGAAAAGGTTACTATGTGACAGAAAACAACATAAAAGATGGCAGGTGTGCAAAGTGCAACCACATTATAGCAGGGAGGTTTAAATGAAGAATTCCAATTATATCCTAAAGGTGACAAACGCCAAGAAGGCAGAGATTAGAAAGGCGCTCAAAGATGCCGGTATAGAGGTAAGGGCACTGACTGAAGTTTACTCTGAAGAGATAAAAGAAGAGGAGTCAAAACAAAAAGATGCCAAAGAAAAAACAAACGGGTAAAGACCTTGCCCTGGAAAGAAAATCCGGGTGGGAACAATTAAAAGGTAAAGACAAAGAGATTAATGCCTATAGCAAGGAATATATCTCCTTTATCTCAGGTGTAAAGACAGAGAGGGAAGCTGTCTCCTATATCAAGGAAAGGCTGAAAGGGAAAAGAGGGATCTATTCTATAGAGAATCGAAAAAAGGCTATTGCAGTTTGCAGAAAAGGGAACTTGCCCTTGAGTGAAGGCTTGAGGATCATTGTGGCCCACCTGGATTCCCCCAGGCTCGATTTAAAGGTAAATCCCTTATACGAAGATACAGATCTCGTCATGCTGAAAACCCACTACTATGGTGGAATAAAGAAATATCAGTGGCTGGCCAGGCCACTCGCCCTCCACGGTGTAGTAATAAAAAAAGACGGGGGCCTCATACATATAGAAATAGGGGAAGACGAGAAAGACCCATGTTTTACTATAGAAGATCTACTGCCCCATCTGGCAGGAAAGGCTCAATATAATAAGAATCTAAAAGATGCATTCCAGGGGGAAAAATTAAACATAATCTTTGGCTCCATCCCTGATTTAAAGGCAAAGGATGGAAAGGTAAAGAAAAACATCTTACAACTATTACACAAAAAGTTTGGGATAATAGAGGAGGACTTCGTCTCGGCAGATCTTGAGGTTGTACCAGCAGGCCCTGCAAGAGAGATAGGGATTGATTGTTCCTTGATAGGTGCATATGGCCATGATGACAGGATCTGTGCATGGGCAGCCCTCAAAGCAATCATGGATGCAAAAGACCTGCCTCTTACCACTATAGCCTTATTAGTAGACAAAGAAGAGATAGGCAGCGAAGGCAATACCGGGGCAAAAAGCAGGTTTATAGAAGAGGTTTTGTGGGAAATATCTGAAAGATTTAAAGAAGATAGTATCCCAACCAAGGCCCTGTACAGGTCCAAGGCGATATCTGGTGATGTAAACGGTGCATTTGACCCTGAGTATCCAGATGTGCACGAAAAGACAAATGCTGCCAAACTTGGTTATGGTGTATGTATAACCAAGTTTACAGGATCCAGGGGCAAATCCGGAGCCAGCGAGGCAAGTGCAGAGTATATGGGCTGGATCAGGGCTATATTGAACCGCAGAAAGGTCCCATGGCAAACCGGTGAGCTTGGCAAAGTAGATGAGGGTGGTGGTGGTACTGTTGCGAAATATCTGGCAGAATATGGCATGGATATAGTGGATATAGGCCCGGCTTTACTATCCATGCATGCGCCTTTCGAACTGGCCTCAAAGGTAGATGCGTATGCTACATATCTGGCATACCTGGCGTTTATGGAGGAAAAATGAAGGAAAAGGTGTTTTCTCACGCAGGTTCTCTCCTTGGAGGTGTAATACATAACCTGAATACACCCCTGATGTGGATTATGGGCAGGGCCCAGCTCCTAGAAGCCAGAAATGAAACCCTGGAAAAGCTAAACGGACTTCCAACAGAAGAACTTCAAGAGATCAAGAAAAAAAACAACAAGGACATTGCATCTATTATAGAAGGCACTAAAAAGATCGATAACATCTTGAAGACAATAAGTTATAAAGTGCAGATGGCAAATGAAGGCACTACTGTAATCGATCTAAGGGAATACTTAACAATGGAGATGGATTTTCTCATGGCTGACATGAGATTTAAACATGAAACAAAGTTAGAAGTAGTTATAGACGAGACTAAATCATGTTATGTACGTGCCGATTATAATGCGCTTTCCCTATCTATTACTGGGATTATAAATATAATAATCAACACCACAAATAAGGGCAGGCTCATCAAGGTCCTTTTAGAGGATGGCACTATAAAGATTATGTGCCCTGATATAACCATGGCCCCTGAGATCAACGAAGAAATAAATGCTGCATGTGAAAAACTATGTACGATAGCAGATATATTCACAGATGATGCCAATGGATTAGATATTAGTATAAAAATAAAGAGAGACTGATGCCAACAAAAAAGATTATTTCTTGCCCTGAATGTGGGAACAAGATCTCCATTTATCACAACCCCGCACCTACTGTGGATATCATTATAGAATACAAGGGAGGTATCGTACTCATAGACAGAAAAAACCCTCCTCCCGGGTGGGCCCTGCCTGGTGGTTTTGTGGACTATGGCGAGAGTGTGGAACATGCTGCGGCAAGGGAGGCCAAAGAAGAGACAAATCTCGTAGTAGATAATCTTACTATGTTCCATGTATACTCTGCACCAGATAGGGACCCAAGGGGGCACACGATTACCACAGTATTTGTTGCCAAAGGCACAGGGGATCTCCATGCTCAAGATGATGCAGCAGAGGCTGAGGTCTTTACATTAGATAACCTCCCACAAAAAATGGCCTTTGACCATGCTCAAATACTACAAGATTACACATCCTGGAAACAGGAGAGAGAAAAGGTGAAACAGTCTACAGGGGACAGGGATCAGGGTGGGCAAATGAAACAGTTAACAGGGGTCAGAGATCAGGGTAAGCAAAAAGAATTCAGGAGCTATAAAGACCTAGAAGTCTGGCAGAAGGCGATGGACTTAGTTGTTAAGTGTTATCAGATAACAAAAAATTTTCCGAAAAGCGAAATCTACGGTCTGGCTGATCAGTTACAACGTGCAGCCGTATCTGTCCCAGCAAATATTGCTGAAGGACGAGAACGACGATATACAAAGGAGTTCCTTCAACACTTGTCTATAGCCTATGGCTCTCTTGCAGAATTGGAAACTCACATCCAGATAGCTAAACAGTTAAACTATATTGATGCAAACCAATTAAAGCAACTATTGAATAAAACAACGGAAGCCGGGCGAATGCTTAATGGTTTACGGAGGTCTCTAGAAAAGAATATCCTGACAACTAATCCCTGACCCCTGTAAACTAGTACTTTTTAAGTAAGGTAAAAGATGGAAGTTTATCTAATAGACGGCAGCTCTTACATATACAGGGCATTTTATGCCATGAGAGATCTATCCACTTCAAAGGGGCTGCCCACCAACGCAACATACATACTTGCAAGGATGCTCTCCAAGATTCTAAAAGAAAAAGCGCCGGAATATATCTCATTTATCCTGGATTCAAAAGGACCTACTATAAGGCACGAGATATATGAAGAATATAAAGCCAAAAGGCAAAAGATGCCAGGATCTCTTCAGGTGCAAATCCCTTACATCCTGGAATTAATAGATGCTTTTGGTCTACCTATCCTTCAAAAGGAAGGCTACGAGGCTGATGATATTATAGCGACACTCACTAGAAGATTCAAAGATAAGGCCAGGGTCGTTATTGTATCTGGTGACAAAGACCTCATGCAACTGGTAGGTGATAACGTAACTATATGGGATACCTTAAAAGATAAGATATTTGATCCTGATGGAGTAAAGGAAAAATATGGTGTAGGGCCAGAATATATATCTGACCTTCTTGCTATTATGGGAGACAGCTCTGATAATATTCCTGGTGTGCCTGGTATAGGACAAAAGGGTGCCATAAACTTGATTTCAAAGATGGGCCACCTTGAAGATATCATAAAAAGGGCAGATGAAATAGAGACCCCAAAAATAAAGCATGCTATCAAAGAAAATATAGACAAGGCCAGATTTGGTTTTGAACTCGTAAGACTAGATAAGGACATAGATATAGAAGCAGATCTTACTCAATTAAGCCTTAAGCAAAAAGATATGGATAAGCTTATCCCTTTATTTGAAAAATTAGAATTCAAGGCACTTTTAAAGGAGATAACAGGGGAAAACCATATCTCTAAAGGACTCAAGACAGAAAAATTTGAGTATGTATGTAATCCGGAGATCAAGGAAGACGCAGGCATTTATGTATTATATGATACAGGCTCTGCCGTGGCTACAGATAAAGAAACCTTTGTATGTTTAGATAATAAGGCTTATCTAACACCTCTGAGGAAAAAAGGGAGTTCCCTTTGTATGCATGATGCAAAAGATATAATAGTAAATGCAAACAGGTGTGGGATAGATGTCACCTTCCAGCCCTTTGATACCATGCTTGCAGCATATTGCTGCGATGCCACAGCAAGTGCACCTAAGCTAGAAGATCTTGTACGTACATATCTAGACAAGGACATACCTGAGTTAAAAGAGCTCACAGGCTCTGGGAAGAATGCAAAGGATATAAATACAATTGAAAAAGAGGAAATTTCTTGTTTCCTTGCAAGTCATGCATGCCCCCTTCTTCCTTTGAAGAAGATTCTCCAGGATCAAATGAAAAGGCTTTGTGTAGATAAAATATATTCTGATATAGAACTCCCTCTTGTAGATGTACTTGCATCAATGGAAATAGCAGGGGTGATGCTAGATGAGACCATCCTTGATAAAATCTCAAAGGAGATCACATCGCAAATTAAAGACCTTGAACAACGGATTTATGCTGTAAGTGGTAAGATGTTCAATATAAATTCCACACAACAGCTTGGCCATATATTATTTGAAGACTTGAGCCTGCCTGTTATCAAGAAGACAAAAACCGGCTTTTCCACTGATAGCAGTGTGCTGGAGACACTCAAGTTCAAACATGAGCTTCCAGCCCTAGTACTTGATTATAGGACGCTTACAAAATTAAAGAATACTTATGTAGATGCGCTACAACCCATGATAGATCCAGCCTCAGGCAGGATCCATGCAAAATTTAATCAGACCGTTACTGCAACAGGTCGTATATCTTCTTCTGACCCCAATCTACAGAATATACCTATAAGGAGCGAGGTGGGAAAACGTATAAGAACAGCCTTTGTCGCACCAAAAGGGTTCAAGATATTAAGCGCTGATTATTCCCAGATCGAACTCAGGGTGCTGGCCCATATTACTCAAGACAAGACCCTTATAGATTCATTTACGCATGATATGGATATTCATGCCAGGACAGCATCAGAGATATTTGGTGTAGCCATAGACGATGTAGCTCCAGATCAAAGACGCCAGGCAAAGACTATAAATTTTGGTATTATCTATGGCATGGGCCCGCATAGGCTTGCAAATGAGTTGGGTATCAAGATGGGGACCGCAAAGAGCTATATAGACAATTACCTCAATAACTACCCAGGGGTTAAGGCATATATGGATAATATCACAAAAAAGGCAAAAGAAGATGGCTTTGTCACCACAATTATGGGAAGACGCCGCTCAATACCTGATATCAATTCCCAAAATTTCAATATAAGGCAGGCTGCAAAGAGGATAGCAATCAACACACCTATCCAGGGCAGTGCTGCAGATATAATAAAGATGGCCATGATAAAAATCCATAAAAATCTAAAAAGTCTAAAGAGCAGAATGATCATACAGGTGCATGATGAACTCATATTTGAAGTAGAACAATCAGAGATAAAAGAGGTAAAGGCCATGGTAAAAACAGAGATGGAGCAGGCCTACCCTCTAAGTGTGCCGCTAAAGGTTGATATAGGGATAGGAGACAACTGGGCACAAGCGCATTAAAACGCCTTAATTGCACACAAGTTCGCATTCCTTCATTTTTATCTACTTTATATGAAAAAAGACGTTTCAGATAACTAGTTGATTTTACAGGAGTTCTGTATCTCAAAGGGCACAAAAATAATATCGGCTTCAGGCAGCCGTTTTAATCAGTATTCTGTTGTATGGCCAGCTGAAATAGTAAAAAAGTTTTATATCCGTGGTCTC
>JAGGYK010000098.1 GCA_021162585.1 Deltaproteobacteria bacterium | reverse complement strand
TCCCTGACCCCTATTTTCATATAAACATTGGACATTGACTTATTCAATGGGTAATATATATAAATTACTCATATGTATGTAGATCTTTAATAAATTTGTGGTGTTACCGATAAAGGTAAAATAGAGATGAAAAAAAACCTTATAATTATATCGTTGGTCTCAGGTTTATTGGTTGGAGTTGCTGTCTTTTCTATTGGTATAGGAGATGCGTGGACACCTGAATTTGGCAAAAAGACAGATAGAGACATAACTATCACTTCAACATCTAATGCCAAAAAGAAGATAGATATAAAAGAAATTCAGGATCAATCTGTATTTACAATAAAAGATATGGCAGGTTATTGGGTATTATTCATGCACTTGCCTAATGAAACACAGACTGTGGACTTAAGCATAGATAATAAGGGCCGTATAATAAATTCTTCAGACAAAAAGATGCTGGATAATGTATTTTCAATAGATAAAAACGGAAAGATAAGTATGCACATATCTGCCAATATGAGATTCACAGGGTCTATGCAACCAGATCGGCAATATCTAAATGGCATGGTGAGCATAAAGGGTAAAAGGAGACCGATCCCATTTTCAGCCTGTAAGATATCAGATAAAAAACCATGAGATCAATATAAGTTTTCTCTTACAGCTCGAACCCTCCTCATGAATAAAGTTGGCTCGTCGGTGGCGGGTTGGCTGTTTATGATGAGATAGGACAAATTTATGGATGATGCCAAAACATTAAAGAAGGTGCGTATCTATGGGCCTGATGTAGCACTGATAAAGTGGGGGGAAATAGATGCTGTCGAAAAGACATACAGAAATAGACCCCTGCTTATACGTCTATTGGGGATATATTTGACTGCGTGGGAAGCCTACATCTACTCTAAATTAAATGGCCTCCCTGGTATACCGAGGCTGATTACAAAACCAGATCCCTTTACCCTTATTATTACATATATAGAAGGTGAGAATTTAAGGGATACGAGCAAGATACCCGATGAACAATATTTTACTAAGCTAGCAGAAATTATTGAACAAATACATAAAAGAGGTATACTTCACCTGGACTTAAGGAACAGGAGAAATTATATCATAGATAATAAGGGCTTGCCTTATATAGTGGACTTTGGATCTTGTGTGTATATCCCATGGCCGGGTTTTCTGCGGGATGTCCTGGCAAAAATCGACTGGATGGGATTCTTAAAGATAAAGTATAAGCTTACACCAGGGCTCATTACAAAAGAGGAAAAATACAACCTTAATTTAGGTAAAGGCCTAAGTCGGGTATGGATTATAGGCAAGACCCCAAAGTTATTACGGGATATTAGTCGGAATCTGATAAAGATGGCTTCTGGTCAATAGATGCCAGATCGTTTTCAATCTGCTTTATCTTTTTATTTAAGGCCTTTAATTGTTTGTAGGTAGCACTCTTTTCTGGTAAGCCAATGATAAAGATGGGTATCATGCCTGCGAAAAAAAACATCATTAATAAAAGCCACATCTCTACTGGTATAATAAGCTCATAATCTAAAAAGGAGAGAACAAAACTCTGAGTATTACTCACTCCAAATATAATCAAAGAGAATAATACAATAATTATCATTAATGTTTTTATGTATTGCATGTCATATATAATAAGACACATGGATATTATAATCAACAATTATTGTAACTACTCAGGTGGATAGGCTGAAGGTCCTGTTAAATGCGAGCTTTGGTCGCCCTGCCTTCGGCAGGATTTAACAGGGTAAAGGTCTTTAAGAAAAAGATTTACAAAAACCTAATAATAGCATAACCATTCAAGTATCATACTCTCCAAATACGGCCTTTGCCGCCCAGGGGATATCAGTATCCTTCAGCCCGCCTGCATTACCGATTGGCATTGGTCTCTTATCCTTGCCCTCTACATCGTTAGCCGACAATCCCGTGCCCTGAGGCATGGGCAGGCCTGCCTGCATCTCCGTACCGTAGTGTGCACTGGATGCCGTATTTATCTCACGGCCAGTGGTAAAATAGCCAGGCCGTTAGCATAGGCAGGCATTCAGCGAGAAAATATTGTTTTTTCCTGACAGATAAACCCTGATAGCTAATAGCTATAAGACCCTTGATTAAGGTTGTAATCAGGTGTAAGTTTGTCTCATGGATTATGATATCCTGATTAGACGATACAGGATGTATATACTGGATCAAAAGGGCCTTTCAAAGGAGACCTATAGGGCCTATATAAATGACATAGACTCTATGATCGAGTTTATGGATAAAAGGCATATTGATAAGCCTGATCGTTATGCAGTGCGTTCTTATATGTTATACCTGCATACCAGGTATACAAGAAGCACTATAAATCGCAAACTCAGCGCCATAAGAGGTTTCTTTGACTTTGTTTTAAGTCAGTCAAATTTAGATGTAAACCCATTCGCACATGTGAAGTCTTTAAAGACTGAAAAAGAACTCCCCATGTTTTTAAGTCCTGATGAAATGATAGATCTTATAGAGGCTACATCTCATCCTCGCGATCGTGCCATTTTAGAACTACTGTATTCTACAGGTATCAGGGTTGGGGAAATGGAAGCTATGAACTGTTCTGATGTGGATATGGACTCGTGTTTTGTAAGGGTTATGGGCAAAGGCTCTAAGCAGAGGATTGTGCCGATTGGTAGCCATGCTATAGAGGCAATAAAGGCCTATCTTGCTATCAGAGGAATAAAAGATCCCATATATTGTAATGAACCATTATTCTTAAACAAAAGAGATTCCAGACTTACATCAAGGAGCATAAGACGCGTGGTGTATCGGTGGTCTACATCTGTGGCTATTTCACGACATATAAGCCCACACACAATTAGACACAGCTTTGCGACCCATATGCTTGATGCAGGCGCTGATTTGAGATCTATACAGGAGATGCTTGGCCATGTGAGTTTATCTACTACCCAGCGTTATACACATGTAACAATAGATAGATTGATGGAGGTATACGATAAGGCACACCCAAGGGCAAAGGAGGAACAATGAATATAAGAGGAACAACAATCTTATGTGTAAGAAAAGACCACCATGTAGTACTGGCAGGAGATGGCCAGGTCACTATGGGAGATGTGGTTCTTAAGGGAAAGGCAAAGAAGGTAAGGAGGTTACATGAAGGCAAAGTCTTGGCCGGTTTTGCTGGATCAACCTCAGATGCGTTTACCCTTTTCGAACGTTTTGAAGCAAAATTAAAGGAGTATAGAGGAAACATCACCAGGGCCGCAGTAGAGATGGGAAAAGACTGGCGAACAGATAAAATACTGAGACGGCTTGAAGCCCTGATGATAGTGGCTGATATAGAGAAGACATTTTTACTATCAGGTACTGGCGATGTGGTGGAACCAGATGATGATGTGTGTGGTATAGGTTCTGGTGGTAACTATGCAGTGGCTGCTGCCAAGGCGCTTGTCAAATATACAGATCTCTCCCCCAGGGAGGTAGCCCAAAAGGCTATGGATATAGCATCAGATATATGTGTATATACAAATAAAAATATAATATGTGAGGAACTTGCATGAAGGATCTTACACCGAAAGAGATTGTGGCAGAGTTAGATAAGTATATAATAGGTCAAGATAAAGCCAAGCGTGCAGTGGCCATTGCTCTTAGAAATAGATGGCGTCGTCAGAGGGTAGATGGAGATATAAAGGATGACATATACCCAAAAAATATTATTCTTATAGGACCTACTGGCGTTGGTAAAACAGAGATAGCAAGGCGTTTGGCAAAACTTGCTGGTGCCCCTTTTGTAAAGGTGGAGGCCTCAAAATTCACAGAGGTAGGTTATGTGGGCAGGGATGTGGAGTCCATAATAAGGGATCTTATGAACCTAGGAATCCAAATGGTAAAGAAAGAAGAAAGTGAACGTGTTAAAACAAAGGCTGTAGAGATAGCCAGGGAAAGACTCCTTGATTGTCTTCTACCTTTAGATTCAAGTACACAAACACACTCGGATAGCAGGGAAAAATTACGCAAGATGCTCTCAGATGGTACGCTGGATGATAGGATTGTAGACGTGGATGTGAGGGAAGCTGCAGTACCTGCAATAGAAATCTTCTCGAGCCAGGGCATAGAAGAGATGGGGATAGATCTTAAGGATATGTTTTCTAATATCTTACCAAAAAAAACCCGTCGGAGAAAGATGAAGGTAGCCGATGCCTTTAAATTTTTAGTAGCAGAGGAAATAAATCGGCTTGTTGATATGGATAAGGTCTCTGAAGAGGCTAGGAGCCGTGTAGAAAATTCTGGGATTGTATTTATAGATGAGTTGGATAAAGTAGCTGGCAGGGAATCCACCCATGGTCCTGATGTATCCAGAGAAGGTGTTCAGAGAGATTTGCTGCCTATAGTTGAAGGTACAACGGTAAATACCAAGTTTGGGCCAGTAAAGACAGATCATATCCTGTTTGTAGGCGCAGGTGCGTTCCATGTAAACAAGCCCTCTGATCTTATACCTGAACTTCAGGGCAGGTTTCCTATTAGGGAAGAACTTAATCCCCTGACAAAGGAGGACTTTATAAGGATACTCATAGAGCCGAAAAATGCCCTTATCAAGCAATATAAAGCGCTACTGGCCACTGAGGGTGTTGATATCATCTTTGATGATGAGGCAGTCTCTGAGGTTGCACAGATTGCCCAATATATAAATGATCATACAGAGAATATAGGCGCTAGAAGACTGCATACAGTTCTAGAAAAACTCCTGGAAGAAATCTCTTTTTCAGCATCAGATAGGGGTGGGCCTGTAGTGATACATGCTGATTATGTAAGAGAAAGACTAGGGGAGATCATGCAGAGAGAAGACCTCAGCAGGTACATATTATAGCTAAGGCTAATAGAATCAAGAAAGGTCAAAGACACAGGGATAATGTAATTCCAAGTGTATTCATAGATAGTATATTTATGGTTATTAATGGTATATTTATTGTGTATTTATATTAGGT
>JAGGYK010000041.1 GCA_021162585.1 Deltaproteobacteria bacterium | reverse complement strand
TTCTGGTGCTAGTCCCCTCAAAGTTTATTATCGTGTCTCAAATGGGGTTTTTGACTGCCCTGGTTATGATAACAAGCGCTATAGCTGCTATTACATTACTACCAGCGGCCTTAAAGATATTCCATCCAAGGATAAAAGGAGAGTAGAATACATTAAAAATGATAATATCAAAGTAACTACTTAGGTGGATAGGTTGAAGGTTGAAGGCTTTTAGGTAAAAGACTCACAAAACCCTATAATGGCATAGCCATTCAAGTATCCTGTCCCCAAATACGGCTTTTGCCGCCCAGAGGATATCAGTATCCTTCAGTCTACAGCCTTCAGGCTAATAACCTGAGCAGTTACATATCAAAAACAATACAGGAGGAAAGAGAAAATGAGGTTTAAGTATTTAATTGTTTCAATAGCCATATGCTTTATGGCCAGCATGGCCCTTTCACATCCATGCTTTTCAGGGGAATTGAGTGCTTATCAGATCATGAAAAAGTCTGAGGCTCTGACGGATCAGGCAAAGGACAGCAAGGCAGAGATGACCATAACCCTTATCAATAAAAAGGGCAAAGAAAGACAGAGAAAGCTTCTGGCTTATATGAAAAATTATGACAATGGTGAGGACAAAACCCTCATTATCTTTATATCGCCTGCTGATGTAAAAGGGACCAGCTTTTTAGCCTGGAGTGCCCCTGGCAAAGAAGACAAGCAATGGCTTTATCTGCCAGCTCTTCAAAGGGTAAGGCAGATAAGTAGTAGCGGTAAGGGCGAGAGCTTTATGGGGACCGAGTTCAGCTTTTATGACATGGGCAGCCACCACATAGATGATAATACCTATACCCTATTGAAGGAAGAGGAAGTTGAAGGGCATATGTGTTATGTTATTGAGGCCATGCCTAAGGATATGAAATATTACAGTAAGGTTATATCCTGGATAAGAAAGGACAACTTTATCCCTATCAAGGTGGATTTTTACGATAAAAAGGGGAAATACCTTAAACAGGCAATATCCACCAAGATAGAAAATATAAAGGGTATAAACACCCCAACACATATTAAAATGCACAATGTTCAAAACAATCGCACCACCATTATAGAGTTTGCCAACATACTATATGACACGGGGCTCAATGACGACATATTCACCCAGAGGTATATGCAGAGAGGAAAGTAAAGCGTGAAGACACCTTGTGTAATAATAACACTCTTTCTGTATGTGATTATCTATTCAATGACAGCGTTTGCCTTTGAATATGAGAGTGATCGTGTAGCGATGTCCCTGGACGGGTACTTAGAAGGCAATGGCATCTATGCCCTGAAGGGAAGAACTCCAGATGAAGATCCTTCCTATACACTTGGGCTTGGATGCAAATCAACCCTTGGGTCCTGGGGAGCATTTAAACTCGCTTTGCAAGGGGTATATGATGGGAAGGTGTTTGCTGCCCATAATGATAGACTATTTAATGAATTTGACAAGGTATATCAGGATAAGAACCCCTATATAAATGTGGATGAAGCATACATTGATATATATACAGAGAAGATGGATCTTCGCCTTGGTATTCAAAAATTTGCATGGGGAAGACTTGATGAGATAAATCCTACGGACAACATGAACACCGAAGACTTTACAGAAGGTACCATGCGTAAAGAGAATGAGAGGAAAATAGGCGCACCTTCAATTAAGGCAAATATATATACTGATCTGGCTAATGTGGAAATTGGATGGATCCCAAGATATGTACCCTACAGGCTCCCCACGCCAGAGGAGAGATGGTTTCCACCTGTGTTAAAGGCCCCCAGTGTAATACCTACAAATACATCTATTGGCGATATACCTGTAACTGCTATCTATAAAGATATTGACCTGCCGGCATTTACCATAGGAAATTCAGAGATAGGTGTGCGGATATCCGGATATATAGGGGGATGGGACCTCTCGTTAAGCTATTTCAGCGGATATGACCCAATGCCTGTAACAGCATCCCCTACCGAACTCATTGTAGAACTGGAAAACCTGTTACCACTAAAGGCCAATGTGATGACTCAAGTGTATGTGGAGCCGAGAATCCATAGGTTTCAGGTCTTCGGCTTTGATTTTTCCACTACATATGGCCCCCTTACCATACGTGGGGAGTGGGCATATTTTGATGGAAAGTATTATGTTAGAAAGACAGAAGATATCTTGAGAGAGGAGATGACCATGGAGAAACAGCAGGCCATTATGACAGAGTTTCTCCGGGAATTTCTAGCCTCAGGCGGCACAAAGACAAGACAGACCTTTTATTTTGAGCCCCAGATGGAGTTACAGAAAGATTCCATGAAATACGGCATAGGTATAGACTATATCCATGGGGATACAACCGTAAGCCTCCAGTGTATACAGGAATGCATACTCGATTATGATAAGGCAAAGAGCGTACACTTTAACAAAGAGGGCCTTGACACAACATTCACTTTAGATATTAGACGGTTTTTTATCCAAAATACCCTTGAGATTGACCTGGCAGGGGCCTATAATATTGAATTCCAAGATATACTTGTGAAACCTTTGCTCACATACAGTTTTACTGATAATATACACGGAACCTTAGGGGCCATACTATTGGATGGTAAGTATGATGACTCCTTGATAGGGCAGTTTAAAGACAATGATGAAATATTTGCTAAGATAAGGTATAGTTTTTAGTTTTGTATGAAAATAGCAATCAGCTTTCAGCCATCAGTATTCAGCTGTAGGGGCCGATGCCCTTCATCGGCCCGTTCAGGGGAACGGGCCCTACATTGCTTTAACCCTTTATGAAGTCTTTCGGTCTGTGCATTCATGACCACTATTCCCTGCTTACTATTCACTATTCACTTTTAGACGAGCCTCTACTAATTCCTTATACTTATTATAACACATTACCTCTATTGATTGGAGTCTACTAAAGGCATCATAGAACGCACCTTTCCCGCTGCAAAATACGCCATGGCCATAAACAATTGCTGCATGACTCTCCTCCATGGCGGGAGGGAGCGTATGTATAAGACCATGTTTCCCTGCACCCACCTCGCCGTACACTACAGGGATATCACCAACAAGACGTGTATCACCAAAACCCAAGGCAGGGCCATACATGGACATTATGACTGAAAACTTTGGATGACCATGAAGGATGGCTGTATCAGATGTGTATTCATATATCTTTATATGCGCGCCCAACTCTGAAGATGAGGTAAGATCATTGGTGGATGATTCGTCCAAGGATACACAATCAATCTGGCAAGGCGGACCAGAAAGCTCGTCTAAGGATGCACCTGTCTGGGATATATAAATATTGCCACCTTTTATGTAAGATATGTTCCCGAAAAAGGAATCCACCAATCTATTCCCCACGATGGAGAATCCTGCCTCTCCCATGGATGTAATGATCTCCTCTTCATCCAAAGGCACATCCTTTGACAAAGGATTGTCACCTGCAGGTGGGGTGATTAATGGGGATATATTTAAAAAGGCCTCTATCTGATCCGGTCTCGGATGGGGTATTCCACCATATTCATATAGACCATTTATAAAATCAGAGAAGTACTTTACAAATGTTGCAAAGCAGATAGAGCTGAATGAAATAAATGCCTGTTCTAATGAAACAGTGCCTGTAGTAATAATACCTGTGTCCTTTACAATGCACCCCTTACGGCACCCAAGGGCATGAACCACCAGGTCTTTGTCAAAGACATCTATTACAGGTATATCATGGATAAAGGTAAGACTCTCAGAATCCCTTGGAGATATCACTTGAGGATACAACGCGGCAAGCTCGCCAATTATGGCCCAAACAACCGGATCAGGCCTTGTTATGAGTAGACTATTTACATTTAGCTTTTCAAAGAGGTAATATGCCTCAGGGGATATTTCTTTCTTATTTGTGTATATCTCGTCATCAAGACAAAATAGGGATGCGCTATCCTTGTCTATCATATAGTAGGATATCAATTTATCGAGGTATTTGTTTATCTCGCTTATCATACTATACCAAGCTCCTTAAGACGATCTTGTCTTAGAATGCTATCAGGGGTGCAACCCCTTATCTTATAATATCTCTGCAGGGTATCTTCAAACATGACCCTGTCAATAGGAGGAATCTCTATGCCCGGGCCGCTTGTGCCCGGTTGTATGAAAAACCTCTCTGGCAGAAGGTCGTCCTTGGATGTAAAACCCCTTTTTGTATTGATATACCTTTCCAGGGTATAGATTGCATCCCCTAGCCTGAGCAGGTCATCGGTATTATAATCCAATGCAGTCACCGCGCTAAAGGCATTTGCATATTCTTCTAAGGAGGCGCCAAAAAATGCGAATTTACATGCACCAATGGAGTCAATAACGGCATTCAGGTCCTCTGCAATCTTTATGATCCTGGCCTTGCCTGAGAAGGAAAATCGGTCTATGGCCACAGGCTTTCTTAATATCTCATGTGATATGGGGTATGCCCTCAAGTGACACGCACCCCTTGTAGATGTACAATAGGCAAGCGCCATTCCATATGCGCCCCTTGGGTCATACGCTGGCATCTCCAAAGATTTAACGCTCATGGACGCCTCTGGCACCTTTAATTCTTCAGCAAGCCTTGCTGAGCCTAACTGGAGCAATTCCCCCTCGCCCTTTCCAGATGCCATTGCAACGACCTTATCAACGAAATCCTTACCCTGATATCTCTCGCCTCTTATCTCTGCAAGGCAGGAGATGGTTGCCCCGGCAGTGATTGTATCAAGGCCTGCATCATTGCAAATGCTATTTGCCTGTATAATGGAGGCCAGAGATGCATTTTCATTTAGTGCACCAAAATGCGATAATGTCTCATATTCAGGTATCTGGGTGTGGTGCGGGCCTATCTGCTTGCACCCGATCGGACAGGCATAACAACCATGATGTTTCACAGCCAAAGAACGTATGATATTAGAGGCAGAAAAGGCCTTATACTCATTAAAATATGTCTTTTGAAAGTTGGCTGTAGGCATCATCCTCCTGGATGCGATCAAATCCACAAGAGCGGGTGTCCCATATCTCTTAATCCCTGATCTGCCCATGATTGCAGGGCTCGCATCAAAAAGGCGGATAATATCCTTACGCGCCTTTGTTTCTTTACCTCTATCATGAATAATTGGCCTTTTACTTCCCCTTATCATAATTGCACGCAAACCCTTTGATGCCATTACAAGGCCAAGCCCTCCCCTGCCTGCTGCAAAGCTCTTATCAACCATAATAGAGGCAAACAGACACCCGTGGATAGCAGCCCTACCAACAGCAGCTATTGATCCTTTAAATCCGCTAAACCTAGAAAACATATCCCCTAAAGACATATCACCAAGACTGGGGATCTCATCAAATATTACATCATGATCACAAATCTTTATAATCGTCTCTTTTTTAGCCTTCCCAACAATATGTATAAAATCAATGGCTGCCCTTTTCATCTGGATAGCAAGATTCCCGCCCACAGAACAACTGGATATTGTGTTGGTGAGCGGGGAAAAGGCACTCACCATCATACGGCCAGATGCAGGTATCTTAGAGCCAGTAAGCGCACCAGTAGAAAAGACCAGAGGTGCATTTATATCAAGGGGGCTGGCAGTTGGCGCCTTACTGAGAAGATATACCCCAATACCCCTTCCACCCAGGTATTTCCTAGACACATCTGAAGGCAGGGTCTCTATCCTTACCTTTTTATGGGTAATATCAATAAAGAGACCTCTTAAACAAAAATCCTTCATTTAAACTTCTCCATGAAATTGCTTTGCCTTCCGGGTGTGTCTGAAATTCAGCAATTAGGCTGAATTTAACCGAATTACCCAGGGTTAAAGTAAAAGGGCCCTCTATAATCCTGTGCCTAAAATATGTTACCATAAATTTGTCGCACACCCTAATAAAACAAACTATATAACAGCTTTTTAATATAAACCCAAATGACCGAAATAAGAAATTCAAGACTCAAAACTCATAACCACTCTTTTTAAGGGCTTGTGTTTTGAGTATCTGTATTGTATAGAAGCCTTCTTATAAGCAAAATGGATGGGGGTACTTTAGGGATGTTTAGTGTAGAGGAAATCAAGCCAGACGAGAATAAAGAGTCTCTCAAAGATGAAAGAAAGGAGGAAGAAAAAGATATAGGGGCTCTTTACGAAAAAGCCTTAGGTAAGCCTATATCTCCTGGTTCTATTATAACAGGTACGGTAATTCAGATTGGGGCTGACTATATAATGATAGATATTGGTCGAAAGATTGAAGGGCAAGCACCAATACATGAGTTTATTGATGATGGTGGGGATATCAATATAGATATTGGAGATCAAGTAGATGTCCTTGTAGAAAGTATAAATACTTCAAAAGGTCTTATCAAATTAAGCAAGGAAAAGGCAAAACATATTAAGATATGGGAAGAAATCATT
The DNA here is from genome assembly GCA_021162585.1 of Deltaproteobacteria bacterium. Lineage (GTDB taxonomy): Bacteria > Desulfobacterota > Desulfomonilia > UBA1062 > UBA1062 > JAGGYK01. The sequence continues at coordinate 2,581 of JAGGYK010000041.1, read as the reverse complement.
AGGGCTTATCATGAACATAACATATTGACTGGTAAGGTTACCAGCCGAATAAAGGGAGGCCTTACTGTAGATATAGGAGTACCTGCATTTTTACCAGGTTCACAGGTAGATATTAATCCACCTACAGAGGCCCAACTGGATGCATTGGTTGGATCAGAGATTGAGCTTGCTGTTATAAAGTACAACAAAAGAAAGAATAATGTAGTGGTAAGCCATAGAGAGGTTCTTGAAAAACAACGTGAAGAAAAGAAAAAGCAGCTTCTGGCTACGCTAAAAGAAGGAGATGTATTAAAGGGTACAGTTAAGAATATTATGCCCTATGGTGTATTTACAGATATTGGTGGTATAGATGGCTTATTACATATAACAGATATGTCTTGGGGCAGATTGAAACACCCCAGCGAAAAGGTTAAGCTGGGACAGGAGATAGAGGTTGAGGTCATTAGGTTTGACTCGGAAGCAGAAAAGATCTCCTTGGGCCTCAAACAACTTACCCCCTATCCGTGGGAAGGGGTTGAATACAGATACCCTATAGGGAAGAAGGTTAGAGGTAGAGTAACTTCTATTACTAACTATGGTGTGTTTGTAGAGCTGGAAGAAGGAATAGAAGGCCTTGTTCACATCTCAGAGATGTCGTGGACCAAGAAGATTAGGCATCCATCTTCTATTGTAAAAGAGGACCAGGAAGTGGACGTGGTAGTGCTAGATGTCAATTCGAAGGATAAACGCATCTCTTTGGGCCTAAAACAGGCATTACCTAATCCATGGGACCTTATTATGGAGCATTACCCTGTAGGTACAGTAGTCGAAGCTAAGGTTAAAAGTGTCACAGAATTTGGTGTATTTGTAAGCATAGATGATGAGATTGATATAGATGGGCTTATACATATCTCAGATCTCTCATGGGATCCTAAGGGGGGAAATCTCAGAGACCTCTATAAAAAGGGAGATATAGTAAAGGCCAAGGTCTTAAACATAAATCCTGAAAACGAAAAATTTTCCCTGGGGATTAAACAACTTTCTCCTGATCCATGGACTCTGGTGGCTGAGGAATATCCTGTTGGCAGTATGGTAAAAGGTCGAGTCACTTCTCTCACGGAGTTCGGTGCATTTGTGGAGATAAAAAAAGGTGTTGAGGGTATGGTGCATATCTCGGAAGTCAGTAAAAACAAAATAAATTCTCCTGCTGACGTCCTTCAGGTAGGTCAAGAGGTAGAGGCTGTAGTATTGAAGGTAAATCCAGACCAAAAAAAGATAGGGTTATCTATAAAGACCTTAGAGGAACTCGGTAGTAAAAAGAAAATACAAGAAAAATATATTGATAAGGTGGGAACAAATCTTGGAGCTTTGATTAAAGAATTACAGAACAAAGGGGAAGAGTAATATCAGTGCCCGCGAGGCTCTATATTTTACGGATATATTTTAATGTTTTTTTCGCATGGAAAGCTGGTGGGGGGAAGCGTTGGCTGGATTAGTCCCGATATCTCCTTATGCTATTAATCTATTATTCCAATTGGCGCAAAGTGCCTAATGGTTATGTGGTCTCATTTTTTCATATCCGCACTGATTATCTTCTTTGCAGGAAGCTACCTAAGTGATCTGGCAGATGAAACCGCCGGCCTTACTGGCCTGAGTAAAGGTTTTATTGGAGCCTTGATCCTTGGTATTATTACATCCCTACCAGAACTCATTGGTACTTTATTTGCTGTAATCTATAAGGCCAACCCTGACCTTGGTGTAGGCAATGTCTTTGGATCCAATCTATTTAACATCGCCATACTTTCTTTAGCAATACTTATGTTCAGCCATCGTATATCATACAATGACTGGGTGTGGCGCTCTAACTTTTCTGTATACATGAGCATCTGCTTGAGTGCCTTTATGATAATGCTTATAGGTATTTACCACACAGAAGCCAGTATACCTGCAAATTGGAGTAATATTGGTATATTGGGATTTTACATACTCGGGATGTGGATATACTCCTTTGAAAATGGGGAGACTAAAATATCTAAGATAGCGAATAGGAAATCTATACACCATAGTTTGAGACTCAATTTAATACTTATAGCAATATTTGGTTCTATGGTTGTAGGAGCAGGAGTACTTCTCGCTGATGCATGTAATGAGATAGCCCATCATACACATATGACCTCAACCTTTGTAGGCACCTTATTTATGGCAGCTGCTACAAGCCTGCCTGAGCTGGTGGTAACCATGAGGCTGCTACGAATGGGCAATATAGGTATGGCAACCGGAAACATATTTGGATCAAATCTGATAAACCTTACAATTGTGGCTATTGTAGACCTGATATACAAAGGGAACGTGTATGCAACTATTACTGACATCCAGCTTGTAACTGTTGCTACAGGTATAATAATGTCAGGGATTTTTTTATTAGGTACGCTTATAAAGAGATCTAGAAGATTGACAATTCATATAGACAATGTATCAATACTTATAATATATGTATTGATATATCTTTGGTTGTATGGTCACTAGATAATTTTTGATTAGAGATTTTTGTTGTATAATTACTGGTATATATGAAAAAAAATTCGAAACGTATATTATTTTT
>JAGGYK010000080.1 GCA_021162585.1 Deltaproteobacteria bacterium | reverse complement strand
GGCCCCTGATCCCTGACCCCTATTTTCATATAAAGTACCTAAAGAAAAAGCCAAACAGGCCGAAAAGAACAAATATATTACAACACAGGGTGAATTCGTGAAAGAGAAAAGAAGGCATCTAAGACAATCAGTAAAGATAGAAGCTCGTTATCATGATATATACGGTACTATCATAAGAGGTGAGGCGAAAAATATAAGTAAGGGGGGGGTGTTTTTAGAGACGGAACATCCCCTAGATAAAGACAGCATCTTAACTATAAGCCTTGATGCAACGGATTTTGGTAAAATTGTTGATATTCAGGGGAAGGTAGTAAGAGTGATTCCCGGAGAGGGCATGGCTATCCAGTTTACAAACCGAGAAAACAAAGATATACAACTCTTGATAGATGGAATTAAAAGACTAAATAGAGGGCCAATGATAAGTCTAAGCCGCATGGGCACAAAGGTCTAATACAATATGTAACAATCTGAAAAACAATCTTGGTTGGTTTCCCCAAACTATCCTTATTTTTAAGTATATCACTGTCTCCATTCTTTGGGTTTGACCTCTGCAAATAACATCCCTAGTAGAATCAGCCCAGCGCCTAGCACTCCAATGTTGCTTATGGTCTCTCCTATATACCAATGGGCAAAGAGTGCACAAAACACAGGCTCTGCAGTAAAAATTATGGCCGTCCTTGTAGGAGATATTATACGTTGAGCACGTGTCTGACATATAAATGCAAATACTGTTGCAAAAAGTGCTGTAACTATCGCAGTGCCCCAGACCCATGCTGATATTACAAAGGATATGTCTTCCGTCACTGGCCATGATAACCAGCTTAATAACCCTACTGTTGTTATCTGAATTCCTGCTAAAAGGTCTGCATCCATCTTGGGGGCATATATCCCTGTAAATAATAGATGAAAGGCTATGGCAAAAGAACAGCCTAGCGTCCATATATCCCCAAGGTTTGGCCTTATTAGCGTGCCTTTTGTGACTAATAAGAATAGCCCGATACATGCAAAGGTAACACCTAAAAAGGCCCAGCCAGATGGTTTTTTATGTAATATGAGCGTAGAAAGGATAGGTATCCATACTACACTTAATCCTGTGATAAACCCTACGTTGGACACAGATGTATAGAAAAGTCCCACTGTTTGGAGTGCATAAGATGCAAATAGGAGTATCCCTAAAATGACCCCTGAAACCAGGATCTTTATATCTAGAGACTTCCACTTAGGAAAAATAAATAATGCTATAGCAATGGATGCAATGGTAAATCGAATAGCAAGGAATCCAAATACACCTATATCTTCAAGGGCAATCTTGACCATGGTAAAGGTAGCCCCCCAGATAAAGGTTACCAAGATCAACATTACATCGTTAATATATCGATATTTTCTTGGTGTATATCTCAAACAGATAAACTCTAAAAAAAGCGCCCCATTTAATGGAGCGCTTTTTATTTTATACCCTATACAGCTTAAATTTATTATTTCATATTAGCCAATAGTTCCTTTGCCCTGTCACTGTAATATTTCTCATCACCCTTTGCTGCCTTCTCGAGCCAGGTTTTTGCTTCATCTTTCTCACCTTCATCTATTAAGACCTCGGCCAGGTAGACCTGGGTCTCAGGATTATCCGGAAAATATTTCAAGGCTTCCCTGAGATACTCGAGTGCCTTTTTATTCTTCTTCATAGGCCATGGAAGTACAGACCAGAAACGGCCAAGGGCAATCATAGGGCCTCCATCTTCATACATTTTGTCGGCATTATATGACTTTTCGAAACCCTTTTGAGTTTTTCCTTTCAATCCTTCCCTTATGGCTGTAAGTATGCTAACCCCATCAGAGTAAACCCCTACACAACATCCGTACCAAAAATTTCCTTCGACTTTGTTTGGCTCTAATTCCATAGCCTTCTCCGCATATTTCATGCCTTCCTTGCCATATTTTTTGCAGATCTCCTTCCACCCCTCTATGTTCTGCGTCTTGGCCTCATCACCATAGTCTCTATAAGCCCTTGCGCATTTCCAATTGGCCTCATAGCTGTTTGGGTTTGCCTCTACAGCCTTAATATAAAGGGGAATGGATTTTAGAATGTTTTCTATTCCCCCTTGGTCATAAAGGGTATCAGCCTGGGCCAGATAGTCCTCTGCCATTAGGGTTAATGGGAAACCAAACATAAGCATACAAAACAAACCACCTATAAACCATCTTTTCATTGTACCACCTCCTTAGTTTATTAATAATAAGAGTGTTACCTCACACCTAATAGAATTATAATAACTAGATTAGTTTTGTCTACTATAAATATGCAGGGGCTACCCCATTTTTTAATGGGACGCCTGCCATGCTTTCTTATTGACACCTAGACCATGCTTGCTATATCTTTAGCCCTGGCCATGGGTAGTCTGTAAAGACGTAAGGGAAGACGGTGCAAGTCCGTTGCGGGCCCGCTGCTGTAACCGGGGACAAAAGCTGCCAAGGGGCCACTATTCAAAAGGATAGAAAGGCGCGGTGAGTAGGATGATCCGGAAGCCAGAAGACCTGCCTATGGAGATACTAAGTTTTGACCTCGCGGATAAGGGTCAGGGCAATGTTACTCGAGGATGAAAAACGGCATCCCCGGACCTATTGATTTAGATTCGGAGATTTTTTGTTTGGCAAGGCGAGAAAGGCCCTTAAAGCCTGACCGCCTAAAACCATTTTCATATAAACGCGTATGAGCGATCCACGCTCACAACGAAGGATGAAAATGAACGTATCACAATGTAGGGCCCGTTTCCCTAAACGGGCCGATGAGGGCAAAAGGCCCCTACAGCTGAATGCTGACCGCTGAAAGCTGATAGCTATTTTCATATAAAGATGCAGGAGAATATGCCAGGCGTCTTTGCTCTTTGTGGCATAAAGATCACATGGCAGGGTTGTAAACAACTAGGAGGTGATTCAATGTTATATGATCTGTTTGTAAAAGGTGGCCCTATAATGTGGCCGCTTCTTGCGTGTTCGCTGGTATCTGTTACCCTCATTATCGAAAGGGGGATATTCTGGTGGAGGGAAGGCAAAAGAAGAAACGATATGCTTGTTAAAGAAATCTTGCACCACACAGAAAGTGGTGATTTTGAGTGTGCCGCATCCATGAGAGGTGATACACTCGATATTGTTGCCAGAATTCTCTTTTCAGCCCTTGTTCATAACGATGATGGGCCATTAGAGCATATGCAGATTGCAGCTCAGGATGAAATCGAGGGGATGAAAAGAGGCATGGGTGTGCTGGATACTATCATTACCATGGCCCCTCTATTGGGGATACTAGGGACTGTAATAGGAATTATTGAGTCCTTTAATATGTTGGGTCTGACAGGCGTAGAAGAACCAAGGGCTGTAATTGGCGGCATTGCCCAGGCATTAATTACTACTGCTACAGGGCTTAGCGTGGCACTTGTGACATTGATTCCTTATAATTATCTAATAATAAAGATAGATAAGACCACCAAGCATCTTGAAAAAGTCACAACCCAATTTGAGGTAGCATATAAAAAGGGGATAGCTAGATGCAGCTAAGTAGTGGATATGAGCATAGAAAAGCTCGAATAGAAATGATCCCGCTTATTGATATTGCCTTTTTACTTCTAGTCTTCTTCATATACGCCATGCTCTCCATGACAATTCATAAAGGACTAAAGGTGGAACTTCCTGAGGCAGTTTCTACCCAGGTAGACAAAAAAGAATATGTAAGCATCACTATAACAAAGGACAATGAGATCTATCTGGATAAAGAACAAGTCACATTGAATTCACTCCTTGACGGGATTAGTGAATGTATGGGTAGAAAGGATGATATCCAGGTAGCTATCAGCGGTGATATTCATGCTGACCTCGGGGTTGCCATCTCTGTCCTTGACCTGCTGAGAAGATTGGGGATCAAGGATATCTCATTCGAATGTAGGGACGCTACTAAATGAAATTTTCTGATTTTATCTTGCCCTTTTGTATCGCACTCACCATTCATATAGGGCTATTTTTGGTATCCCCTTCATATCATGATGCTAAGCTATGTTACAAAAAAGGGGTATCTGTTGTAAGGCTTAGTATCATCCATCCAGTAGAGACTCAGGTCTGTTCTAAGGATCAGTCAAAAAAAAGTGCAAATTTACCTAGTCCTAAGAAACAGAGAGAAACAGAAGACAGGCAAGTACAGAAGGAGGGTCAAGAGGAAAAGGATATATCACTTCATGAAGCTCAAGTAGTAAAATATGAGGATCACAGGTCAGAAACCAGGATTTGCAAGGTAGACCAAGTATATAAGCATGAAAGCACTGATGGGGCACTTGAGGAAAAGGGTGTAAATACTCCTGCTGTAATTGTTGATTTATCCATGCCTAGATATCCTGTTTATTCGAGGAGGCATGGTGAACAGGGTTCAGTTGTGCTTTCTGTTGAAGTCTTGGGAAACGGTACCCCTGGAAGGATAGGGGTTATAAGCTCAAGCGGGCATTCCCGTCTTGATAGGGCTGCCATTCGCGCGCTAGAAGACGCCAAATTTATCCCAGCAAAAAAAAGCGGCAGGGCCGTAACTTCACAAAAAAAGATCACATTTACCTTTAAATTAGAGGATTGATATAAACGGCCTTTATCAACAACCCTCCCATGGCCGGGCAGGCACAAACAAGGATGGAAATATTTTCGAGATGTGGGGTTCTCTCGCTTGCCTGAACCGTTTTTTGATACATCCTAGGCTTGCTTACGGGCGATCCCTATTCGCGCTTCGGGCTCAGAAGGGAGCGATACCCCTTTAAGCAACGCCTAAGGATGTATTAGCAAATCGCAATGGAAGGTCCGCTCAAGAGTCCCCCATCCCTCCTCCCGTAAGCGATTAAAATCATTTCATATTTCTTTCTAAGCTGAAAGCTGACCGCTGAAAGCTGATAGCTATTTGTCGAGTAGACATCTATTTCCTCCTAAAATGTTTATACCTTATTTGTGAGGAAATGACACCCCTCACAGAACCGGACTTGTGGTTTTCCCACATCCGGCTCTTCGCTAATAT
>JAGGYK010000279.1 GCA_021162585.1 Deltaproteobacteria bacterium | reverse complement strand
TATTCATACCGCATCATAATTGGCAACGCCAAGAACCCCATGGTCACTACAGAAGCACCAATAATGCCGGTGCATGCGGCAAATATTGTTGAAACCACGATTACTGTCAGCGCCACTCCCCCTTTCAGAGTCCCCAACAAATACCTCAAGGCATCAAATAGATCATCTGCCACACCTGATTGATTTAAGAGCTGGGCCATAAATATAAACAGAGGAATCGCAAGGAGAACATAATTGTCCATTAACCCCCATATCCGGTTGATGAAGAGAGCAAAGATCGAGGGCCCCCAGCTTATCCAGCCAAATATTATTGCCAACCCACCCAAAACAAATGCCAGATGATGGCCCATGAAGATTCCAATCAAAAGGCCAGCAAACATCAGTACCGTCAACAATTCCGGGCTAAGGTGAATCATAATTCCTTACTCCTCACTACATAAATATCCTTGATAAATTCTGATATGCCCTGCAAAAGAAGAAGTGTAAAACCGATAAAGATTACGGTTTTAATAGGATAGAGAACTGGCCCAAATACACTCCATGATCTTTCTTTGGATACCCATGATACTGCTGCAAAAACATACGAATATTTGATGGTGATCAAACAAAACGGGAAATAGAAGATGATATAACAGATTATGTCAATAATCGCCCGTTTTTTCTTAGACAATCTCATGGTGAAAACATCTATTGATATATGTGCCTTATGGAGCAAGCCATATGCTGCTAACATCATGAAATATAAACCAAAGAGCTGCTTCAGAACTTCAAAGCTCCAGATTGTCGGCGAATTTAAAAATCTACGACATATGACTTCATAAACAGCAATGAGAACAATAGGTATGATGATCATACCGAAAATACGGCCTATCCATTCATTTAGACTGTCTACAAACCCCACAAATAATTTTACGACTGGCATGAAAATTACCTCGCAATCAAATTCTAAACAAACATATGCTTAATAACGTCGAATAAATAGAATATCCTTTTAACGCACTCCACCGTTATGACAAAGTGGAGTGCGTTAAATCAATCTGTTATCTACAAAGCCCTCACATTCAACAGGCTTTAATCACCCAAGTCTGGATATTCCTTAGGGTTGAAACCAAAGCCGAAACGTCCCTTAGTATTACGAACTTGAGCATAACTCTTTCTGTATTCTACCCAGGATTCAATAACCTTCTTACAGAGAGGATCCTCCTTTGCAACCTGTTCTAAATATTTATTGGCTATTTTTTCAATTTTATCTAGCTCTGCTTCACTGTACTTATATATCTGAACGCCTTTTTTTAGCAACTCTCTGGTACCTTCGAGATCCTCGTAACACATTTGAGCTGAATATTTAAGGGTCACAGCTTCGGCTGCTATTTTCAACTTCTCTTGAGTATCGGAATCGAGAGCATCCCAAGCCTTTTTGTTAATCATGACGCCACCAACAGAGCCAGGTTGATGCCACCCAGGGGCAAGCCAGTATTTGGTGACCTCTCCCAAGCCCATTTTAAAATCGATGTACGGGCCACTAAACTCGGCAGCGTCAATCGTCCCTTTCTGCAAAGCCTGATAGACTTCACTTCCTGCCAGTAAAACCTGGGAGGCACCAAGCTCTTTCAACACATAGCCCTGAGACTTCCCGCTCATCCTGATCTTCTTACCCTTCAGATCAGCGAGTGATTTTATCGGCTTGTTGCTGCGCAGTCCACTTTCTGAGGGAGAGAAAGTAGTAATGAGGTATACCATATCGAACTTGCCGAAGGCTTCATCAAATAGCTTATCTCCGCCAAAATGCTTAACCCAGATGAGCTGGTCCCACTGAGTCAAGCCCATGGGACAGGCACCCAACAGACTGAATACAATATCTTTGCCTGCCCAATAACCACACCAGTCACCAGCAGCCTGCACAGTATTGTTTCTGCATGCATCAAAAACTTCAAAGGCTGGCATAAGAGTCCCACCGGGGAAAAACTCAATTCGCAATTTTCCCTTGCACAACACATTGACTAAGTCAGCAAACATTTTGTGCGAGTCTATCAGAGTGATACCCGATGACCATGTACTCGTCATTTTCCATACTGTCTCCTTAGCGAATACAGATGAACTGCCGAGTACTGTAAAAGCCAAAACTAAAATAAACCAAATACTAAATAACTTTTTACCCATCTTCAAACCTCCTTGGAATTTTATTAACATCACGATGGTATCATTATACCATTCATGACAGTGTCTGTTCATGAAACATTTTTTGTGCAATCTTGTTTTTATTTCACTGGTTCAAAATACTTGATATCCATTATATGGCCCTTTTTTTCTTTATTCCAAACCGCCCTTACCTTCATACCATTCTTTACGGTCTTTCTCACAAACTCCGGGTCGCTAAGGTCAAAGCCACCGATTAAGTGCAAAAAATTGGAATCCGTGCCATCGAGCCTGATAAGCGCACCAATAAATGGTGGTTTTGTTGGCATTCCATAGTATTCATACTCTGTAAGCGCCCATGAGACAATTGAGCCTTCCTGGGAAATCTCGATCCATTCATCTGTGTCCACAAAACACCTTGGACAAAACGATCTTGCAGGCACCAGCACCCTCTTACATTTTCGACACCTTGTTCCATATATCTTCTCTTGCCTAAAGCCTTCAAAAAAGCGGGTCCACGTAGGACCTGCTGCTATTTCATACGGGATTGCGACCTTATCTGTTAAGATATCATATTCCGACTTTTTTTCCATAATCTCACCTCCCACTTAAAGCCATCTAAACCTACCCTGATACAGGGACAAAATGCCTGATATCCATCATATGGCCTTTTTTCTCTTCATTCCAGACCGCTCTAACCTTTAGCCCTGGCTTGATCAGGTCTTTAACCTTTTTGGCATCACTTAAATCGATGCCACCGATAAAGTGTAGGAAATCACAATCTGTATCATCAAGCCTGATAAGGGCTGTAATAAAAGGCGGGCTTACCGGCATACCAAAGAATTCATGGCTTATAGATAAGGCCCATGATATTACCTTACCCTCCTGAGAAACCTCTATCCATTCATCTGCACTAACCTGGCAGGCAGGGCAATATGACCTTGCAGGGACAAAGACCTTTTTGCACTTTTGACACCTTGATCCATATATCTTTTCTTGTTTTAGTCCATCATAAAACCTTGTCCATGCAGGACCTGCTGCATACTTGTGTGGAAGTTCAATCACGTTTTTTAATGTGTTATACTCTTTTGTCATAACCATCCTCCTAAAGTTTGGAGCCAAGGATCATAATTCCATTATACTGGTCGACACCCCCCATTGCATGGGCTAGGGCCAACTTCGCCCCAGGTATCTGATGGTCTCCTGCCTGATTTGTTACCTGTAATGCAGCCTCGGCCACTCTGTTGAGCCCTGTCGCACCTATTGGATTTGTACACAGGGTCCCTCCTGATGGATCGCAAGGGAGTTCGCCCCCCTTTGCAAAAGTACCTTTTAGGGTCTCATCACAGGCCTTACCAAAATCACAAAAGCCAAAACACTCATAATATAGCAGTTCCTGAAAGGTAAATGGATTATACACCTCAGCAACATCTAATTCCTTCCTCGGGTCCTTTATGCCTGCCATGTCATATGCCTGTTTCGCAGCATCGATGGCACACTGCCAGACTACCTTATCACTATCACCAAACCAGTATTCTTCTCCGCTATAGCCAACCCCTTTTACCCATGCTGGATTCTTGGATATCTTTTTTGCCATTTTTTCTGAAGCAAATATTACTGCGCATGCCCCATCAGAGTTCGGACACACGTCCCATAACCTTACCGGGTAGGTGATAATCCGTGCATTGTTCACCTCCTCCTCGGTAAGCTTCTTCTTGATATGTGCATAGGGGTTGTCAAAGGCATCATTGTGGTGGTCTATGGATAATTTGGTGGCAGCAGCCCTTACCCTTTCTTCAGGTATGCCATAATGTACCGACCACTGCTGGGACTGCATGGAGAATATCCCCGGGGCACCAGAGATAAAATACCTCTGATAGAATGGTTCTACTACAGTAGTCATGGTTGCCTGGGAATCGCCCTCATTCATCTTTTCAGAACCTACCACAAGCACTAGATCAGCCATACCGGAAGCGATCCAATAATAGCCTGTAATGGCGAGTGATACACCGGTAGAGCCACATGTCTCTGTCTTTAAAATAGGTTTGCCCACAGAACGAAGGACATCAGCAAAATAAAAGTGGGTGAGTGCAACGCCTTCCATCATGGATGGCATGGTCCCGGAGACAACACCATCAATATCTTCAGGAGATATCCCGGTACTATCAAATACCCTGTCAACCGCCTCTTTTACCAACTCGGGATATGTGACATCAAATCTCCTTCCATGCTTTGTCTGGCCTGATCCTATAATAGCTACTGGTCTTCCCATAATATCACCTCCTAATTACCTATAATGGCCACGGCATGACATTGTCCTGCAAAACCATGGGTCCCATGGGCCAGAGCTGTATTTACCTTCTTGTCTATTTGCCTTTCTCCAGCCTTGCCTTGTACCTGCAAGAATGCCTCGGCTAGCCGATATAGACCCCTTGAAACATAGGGATTTGTTGCAAGAACACCCCCTGATGGGTTCACAGGTATATTCCCATCCATATTGGTAGCAGCGCTATCTATCAACTTTCCGCCTTCACCAGGGGCACAAAAACCAAGGTCCTCATACCATAAGAGCTCCTGGAAGGCATACGGCTCGCAAACTTCAGCCACATCAATCTCTTTTTTAGGATTGCTCACACCTGCCATATCATATGCCCTCTTTGCAGCTTGCTTCAATTGGCCATCTAGGAGATCCCTATCACCTAAGTAAAAGGCATCCATGGATGACCCATAGCCCTTAAACCACACTGGTTTATTCGTCAGCCTTTTTGCTACATCCTCCTTTGCCAGTAAGATTGCCACAATTCCTTCTGATTTAGGCGCGCATTCCATCTGTTTCAAAGGATACAGAACCGTCTCTGAATTCAGGACATCATCAACATCTACCCTCTTTTTTATATGGGCATACGGGTTTCTAAGTGCATTTCCTAGGTTTTTTACAACTACCTTGGCGCACTGCTCCCCTGTAATACCGTATTTATCCATATACTCTCTCATCTGGAGCGCTGCTGCAACAGTCTCATTAAGTCCGACCTGCCTCTGATAAAACGGATCAGTAAAAAAATGAGTTAGCATATCATTCTCAGGGTTTTCAGAGCCCTTACATACACCAAGGACCAGGGCTGTATCAAAACTGCCGGATAAAATGCGCATTACTGCATATATAAATGCAAAGAGCGATTCACCATCCTGTCTTGAACCATTCTTCAAGAATGCACCACCAGCATCCCAGTAATAAGAATTGGCACAGGACATACCACCATGAAACACATCAGAGGCTGCACTTATCACAGTGCCGACATCTGCTCTTTTTATGCCTGCCTTATCCAGAACCTCTTTTGTTACCTTATATACCTGATCCAGAAAGTTGTCCTTTGACTCGGCACCCGGGGTCATGGCAATATCTACAATCCCTACTCGAGTGGCCATAATAAAACCTCCTTTTGCTTTTAAATTACCTGCCTATAATATACCTGTATGGATCAACCTCTTCCCTGAGGATCCTTAATTCTTCATCTGTGGGCGGCTTGGTCTCTGCAATCTCAGTCGCCTTAAGGAGTTCAAACCCACAATTGTCCTGGATCTCCGCAAAAGAATGCCCTGGATTAACAGAGATGACCCTCATACGTTTTGATTCCGGTTCAAAATCCATGACCCCCATGTTGGTTATAATCTTGTAAGGACCTGCATTTAGAGGTAGCCCTGATTCTGCCCTTGAATCACCACCCTTAAGCCATCCAGGCGTGGTAATGTACTCCACCTTTTCTACAAAGCGTCTGGCATCCTGAGGGGTTATAACCATCATACGCCAGCAGAATGATCCAAAATCATTGGCACCGCCGCTACCTGGAAACCTTACCTTTGGCCTTTGATGATCGGGTCCGATACGGGTTGAATTTAGATTGCCGTACATATCAATCTGGGCACCCCCAAGGAATGTATAATCCACGAACCCCCTGCAACACGTCTCCATAATATCGCACATACCACTAGCCATAACCGCCTTATAAAAGGTACGGGAATCACCAACAGAGATGGGCATCTCTGGGAGCAAAGGGCTTATACCCCCGGCCTCAAACATGATTACCAGATTTGGGGATGTTGTCTTTTGTGCAAGCATTGCAGCAGCACATGGGGCCCCAGTACCGACACCTACAGTAGCGCCATCCTCTAATTCCCTTGCAGCAACTGCTATCATCATCTCCATCACATTATAATCAGCCATTGTTCCCCTCCTTATGAATGAGAAATTCCTTGACCCTGAGTTCATTCATCTTTTTGATACCCCCATTCTTTTCTATATACTCTGCATGGTCCTTGCACTCGTATATATTCCGCTTTAAGAATTCTTTAAATTCTTCAGGATTCCTCTCTACATTTAGCCACTCCTTGAGATGATCCTCATCTGAGAAATATTCATAAGGCATATTGCCTGGATATGCACCAAAAGGAACCTCACACACAGCATCTACCAGATAAAAAGGAATGGCGGTAAGCGTTGGATCACGCCTGATCTCTTCATTGGAGATTAATCTTTCAGTTGTGATAATAAGCCTCTTCGTTGCCCTGGCAAGATCAAGATCAGAGATAGTAATCCCTCTAACCCTTGAATTGCCATATATATCCGCCTCGTGAACATGGATAACAGATATATCAGGATATAAGGCTGGCTGTAACATAAGCTTCTTACCTGTAAACGGACATTTTGCTATCTTACCACCACTATAATGAAAGGTATCAGTACCCATTACGTTTCTTGTAGGTACAAATGGGACACCCATTGCAGCAGCCTTTAGTCTGGCAGATAAACTGTAATTTGTCCATTCAGTGATTTCTACCTTACCACTTTGCATATAACGCCTGGCACATGGAGATAGACCTCTGGCTTCAAGGCCTATAATATAGGCAATATCCAGTTTGTCGAAGACCTCCCCCGCGCAAAGTATCTCGAAATCATGAGTAGATGTATGCCCGGCAAAGCCCATGTTCTTCCTGCCCTGTCTGACAATCTCGTGGCATGCGGCAACCGGTGTCCTGTTGGCTCCAAATCCACCGATAGCCAGATATTCGCCATCATGGACAAATTTCTCTACAGCCTCTTTAAGGCTCATTAGCTTATCTGTCATCTTTCGTGATTTACCCCGAAAGAATCCCCTTGCCTTATCCGGATCTGGATCAGTAAATAACCTTCCAATTCCTTGATCTATAACCTCCACCGATGTACTCCTCCTTGCTTTATTTTATTGTTTACGTAACTACTTTATAGTGGACCCCAATGTCAAGACCAATATTTTCCTTAGTTAAGGTGTGTTGTTTTAGTAGAGCCTTGTGTCTTACGTAAAGGTTGTCCGAGCCGAGCG
>JAGGYK010000104.1 GCA_021162585.1 Deltaproteobacteria bacterium | reverse complement strand
GTGTCTCCGACAGGACATGGGGGCTATATGAAAATAGGCACAAAGCTTTGTAGGGGGCTTTTGCCCTCATCGGCCCGTTCGGGGAAATATGCCCTACATTGCTGGGAGATATATGAACTAAATTTCCATTATCATACAGCTGTTTTCATCCTTCGTTGCGAGCGTGGATCGCTCATACGCGTTTATATGAATTGGAACTTGGAATACACATAGTACCCCTGCTGGAGATCATGATCCCTGAATTGGGATCGAAGAGTTCTCTAAGATCGAGATAGGGGGTGTTGAGAACATAAAAATTTTATTTTCAAAATAAAAATATTGCATTGTGGTAATAAATTTATTAAAGATATTTTATGGCAGATATACCTTTGTCACGAGAAGAACTTGATGAGGTACTATTTCAATCCATGAGGGCAATATACTTCTTTGAGAGAGAGAAGGTAAGAAGGTTTGGTCTTTCATTTATGGCGATATATGTATTGCAGCTCTTAAGGAGGCACTCTCCTCTCAGGATGAGGGATGTGGTAGAGGAATTAGGTATACCTTTTAGCAGTGCCACCAGGTTAATCGCTCGCCTTGAGAACATGAAGTTTGTAGAAAGGGTTTCTACTGAAGATGATAGGAGAGGTGTGAGTATACATCTATGTGATGCAGGTAACGATGTTATAAGGAGTATTGAAGATGATAGCTTTTTCCTGATTTCTAAGAATATTTCTGACTTTAGTGGGGATAGTATATCTGGTTTTATAGAGACTGCCAGGAATATGGGAAAGATATTATCGGTAGATGGGGCAAATAAATCATCATTGAATCGGCAAGGGGCTGCTGATACAGACAGGCTGGAGATAAAAGGGAAGGGATGAGAGAAAAGGGCTGGTATGGGTTCAGATATTGGCCACCTTTTCCCAAGAGGTTACTATGTATAGCAAGAAAGAATTTTATTAAATTTATAGGAGGTGTTTAAGATGAAAGATTTAAGGAATAAGAATGTTCTTATAACAGGTGGTGCCTTGGGTATGGGCAAGTCTTTAGCCGGATTATTTTTAAGGGAAGGCTCAAGGGTAGTCATTGTTGATATAAGACAAGGCGAGTTAGAAAAGGCAAAAGACGAATTGGCCTCTTTAGGGGAGATAGTAGCTTACAAATGTGATATATCTGATAGAAAAGCTGTTTATGAGCTTGCAGGTAAGGTAGAAAAAGAGTTTGGGGTTATAGATATACTTGTAAATAATGCTGGTGTAGTAAAATCAAATCCATTTTTAGACAAGCCAGATGAAGTAATTGAAAAGACGATTGCGGTAAATTTGCTTGCACACTTTTGGACAATGAAGGCCTTTTTACCTGGTATGATATCAAAGAGGGCAGGCCACATAGTAAATATTGCCTCTGCCGGCGGTCTGTTAGGTGTCCCATATATTACAGATTACTGTGCAAGCAAATTTGCTGTAATAGGTCTTACAGAATCTCTGAGGCAGGAGATGAAACTAAAAGGCTATAAGAATATTAAGTTCATCTATGTGTGCCCTAACACTGTGGGCACTGGTATGTTTGATGGGGCTAAGGCTGTAAAGGGTACGAAGTTGCTGGGGCCTGAAGAGGTGACAACAAAGATTATAGATGGTGTAAAAAAAGGCAAATCCATGATAGGGGTGCCTTTTTCTGTGTATGCAGTGCCCATTGTAAAGGGATTGCTCCCCATACCAGTGATGGACTTTTTCTGCAGGGTAATGGGGATTGCCACCTCCTCAGAGTCCATGACCGGCCGGGGGGAATAGGCATTCTTACCCATGGAAGGGGCAAGGGATAAAGACTAACTCTCACGACCTGGCTTGCGGGGTAGACAGTCGGAAAGGCAGAATTTTAGGTTCAAAGTTCAATGTTATAGGTTCAAAATTCTGGGTTTTGCGTGCTTAAGCAGGAAGCCATAAACTCAAACGAATGTTCGTAACTATTTTCATACAAACCTTCATGGCCTTTCGGACACAACCAAAGATGAAAATACCCTTCCTCGGGATGGGAACTCTTTCGCTTGCCTGAAATATTTTTTTGATATATCGTAGGCTCGCTTACGGGTGATCCCTATTCGCGCTTCGCTTGAATGTATTAGCAAAAAACGCTTAAAGGATAAGCTCAAGAGCCCCCTCATTCCTCCTCCCGTAACTGATTAAAATCATTTCATATTCCTCTTTAAGCTGAATGCCTGCCCATGCCTCAGGGTCGGGGATCGTTGGCCAACGAGGTAGGAGACAAGGCCAAGAGGATATTGCCAATCGGAGATGCAGACGGGCTGATCGCTGAGAGCTGATAGCTGTTTTCATATGAATCCAACCAATGAAACCAAATAGTGATTATATACATATTTTTCTTGACAGTAAGATATATTGCGGGGTATTTTATGACTGGACGGTCGGTCACTTATGGATATAGATAGTTCTATTATAAAAAAGGCATTTTATAATCTTGATGATGAAAAGAAAGACAGGATCTTGCATACTGCTGCACATGAGTTTGCGCGCAAGGGTCTAAATAAGGCCAAAATAAGCGAAATCGCAGAAAAGGCCGGAATCTCAAAGGGTTCTATCTATGATTACTTCAGGGACAAGGATGCCTTATTTATTGCAACTTGCGAGAAAGCATTGGCTGAGTCCAGGGGCGCAATTGAGTCTGTAATCAGTCCAGATAAGGATTTTTTCGAACAGATAGAGGACATATTCAGAAGGGGAATGGTCTTTGTGCATAATCATCCTGATTATGCACACATGTACCTTAACTTGAGTGCATGTGGGATGGAAAGATTTGCAGATAGCCTCTCAAAAAAGGTTGAGAAAAAAACATCTGATTTCCTCAAGTCTCTTATAAAAAAAGGTATTGAAGAAGGCCACTTCAGGCCAGATATTGATATCAATACAGCAGCCTTTATGATTAATAGTCTCTATATCATGTTTATGGTTGCTATGGTCTCCAGACATTACCAGATTCGTTTTAAGGAATATATGAATATCAGCAGAGATGAGGAGATCTCATGGTTTGTAGAGGACAAAATCACTCATTTTATGGACTTGCTCAGGTTTGCACTAAAAAGGCCGGACAAATAAAGATCTTGGGAGGTAAATGATGAGAGGTCTAAAGGACAAGGTTGCCCTGGTTACAGGCTCAGGTGATCCTAATGGGATCGGTTTTGCAATTGCAATGGAACTGGCTAAGTATGGGGTACATATAGTCCTGAATGATATAGCAGAGACTAAGGATGTTGAGGGTAATCAGAAAAGCCTGGATGAGCTGTCTGCTGAAATAAAGAAGCAGGGCGTCCGTTCTATATGGGTAGTAGCAGATATAACAGATATTAATTCTGTGGCTTATATGGCAGGACGTATCAAGGAGGAGTTCGGGCATTTGAATATACTCTGTAACAATGCTGGTGCTATCATATCACCTAATTTTATGCACCTTATGGATGATAAAGCATGGAAAAAGACACTGGATATTAACCTAAACGGGACATTTATCACCTCCAGGGCAATGATGCCTTTGATGAAAAAAGGGGATTGTATTGTAAATATCGCATCCAGGGCAGGAAAGTTCCCGGCCATGTGTAATGGTGCATACAGTGTCTCTAAGGCAGGCGTTATTATGCTGACAAAGGTTCTGGCCAAAGAGCTGGGTTTTTTGGGTATGGGTATACGGGTCAATGCCCTGTGCCCGGGACAGATCAATACAGCCATGAGGAAATGGGGATGGGAATTAGAGGCTCAACTCACGCAAAGAGATGTAGCCCAAAGGGTGGAAGAGGTGCTAGAGACCATCCCCCTTGGCAGGATAGGTACACCTGAAGATGTAGCCAGGGTGGTGGCATTCCTTGCCTCAGATGAGGCATCTTATATCACTGGTCAGGCCATCAATATAACAGGTGGTCAGCTTATGGAGTTATAGCTAATAAAAGGAGGTAGTCATGAGCAAGGTTACAGGAGCAAAATTGGTAGCAGAATATTTTAATAAAAAAGGAGTAGATTTTATATTCACCTTAAGTGGGGGGCATATATCGCCCATTCATAATGAGATTAAGGATTCAGATATATATATCCTGGATACCAGGCATGAGCAGGCAGCTGTATTTGGTGCAGAGGCATATGGCAGGTTGTCTCGAAAGCCAGGGATTGCCTTGGTCACAGCAGGGCCTGGTTTTAGCAATGCCTTAAGCGGGATTGCCAATGCACATATGTCGCAGACACCCTTGGTTTTGATATCCGGTGGTGTGGCTACTACAAAGAGGGATAGGCTGGATCTACAGGACATGCCACAACTACCTGTAATTGCGCCACTTGTAAAGGGTTCCTGGGTTTGCTACCATACAGATAGGATACCTGAATATCTTGATAAGGCCTTTCGATGTGCTGTAGCAGGTGCCCCGGGTCCAGTTTATCTGGAGATCCCCATAGATATCCTGAATAATGAGATAGATCCCCCTGAGAGTACACCAGATACAAATGTTTCCCAGGGTTGTGCGGATATATCTGGGGCTATGCATTTACTTGATTTGATCAAGGTGGCAAAGAGACCAGCTATAATTGCAGGTAGCGGGGCATGGTATTCAGATGCATCTAATGAGCTTCGCTCGTTTGTAGAGACAAGTAATATCCCAGTGTTTACCATAGGCATGGCAAGGGGGCTAATATCAGATGATCATCCTTTGTGTTTTGAGTCTGCACTTGCTATTCGTCCAGGTGCAGCAGGTTATGCCCTTACCAATGCAGACCTGGTTATCATATTAGGTGCTAGGGTGAATCTTTATTTCATGTTTGGATATCTATTTAAGAAAGAGGCCAAGATTGTCCAGATAGATATAGATCCTGGCGAGACAGGTAGAAACAGATCAGTGGATCTGGCTCTGGCAGGGGATATAAAGGCTTATCTCAAGGCCCTGGGAGAAAGAGCAGATAATCTACCTGACAAAGGCAGATTTCAACCCTGGATCGATGAACTAAGACATATAGATACAGATGCTAAAAAGGCCTACCAGGACAGGTGGGAATCTAAGGACATACCTATCCATCCATTAAGACTGTGCAAAGAGGTTGCAGACTATATTGGGCCTGATGATATCCTGATAGCAGATGGAGGGGATACTCAAGTTTGGATGGGCCTCACAGTGCGTCTCCTTCATGGGGGAAGATACATGGAATCAGGGCTATTTGGCTGTCTTTCTGTAGGGCTTCCATTTGCCAATGCAGCCAAGGCCATGTATCCGGATAAAAAGGTGCTATTGATAACTGGTGATGGATCTATTGGTTTCAATTTTATGGAGTTTCAGACAGCCATCCGCCACAGGCTACCTGTGGTTGTTATTGTGTCTAATGACCATGGTTGGGGTATGATCAGGCACTCTCAGAAATTAAAGTTTGGTGCACCCATCTCTTCTGTTACAGAATTGGGGATGGTAAATTATCATCTGTTGGTCAGGGATTTAGGGGGCCACGGCGAGCTTGTAGAGCATCCAGATGAAATCCGCCCAGCCCTGGAGGGGGCATTTGCCTCTGGCCTGCCATCATTGATCAATGTAGTAACAGATCCAGATATTATAAGCCCGGGCAGTGAGGCCCTGGCCATGGTCTAGGGATTTCTATAAGGAGGATCCTAGAATGAGAGGTTGTATTCAGTCTCGCATAATAGAGGTGAATTTAACAAAAGGGACATATACGATCCAAGATATCCCTATTGATGTCTATCGTACCTGGCTTGGAGGTGGCGGTATGGGCGCCTATCTTATGGCCACTTCTAAATCTTACAGTGATCAAATATTGATATTGCCAGGTATGCTGGTTGGCTCTCGTCTTCCTACCGCATCCAAGACCAGTTTATGTTTCATAAGTCCACTTACAGGGATATGGGGTGAGTCATCTGTTGGTGGTGATTTTGGGTGGCATCTAAGGCGCAGTGGCTATGATGGCATTGTAATCCATGGGAAGAGTAAAGGGCCTGTCTATCTTCTGATCACAGATGATAGTGTAGAGATCAGACCAGCTAAAGGTATATGGGGGCTTTCGACCTGTGACGCTAGAAAGCAGATTCAGGATCAGATCCAAAGGGATGCCTCTATCGCTGTAATTGGTCCTGGAGGAGAAAACAGGGTTAGATTTGCATCCCTGATGTTTTTTGATAAGGGTAAGACCCACCACACTCGTGCAGCAGGCAGGTGTGGTGCTGGTACACTCTTAGGCATGAAAAATCTGAAAGCCATTGCTGTATCAGGTGAAAAGCCCTTGCAGGCAGTTGATAAAGCAAGGCTTAAGGAAGAACTACGCTCGAGGGGAAAAGACATAGTTAAAAAGACAATTGGCCTTAAAAGGTTTGGTACTGCAGGGGCAGCAATCTTTCGGGAAGAGTCAGGAGACCTTCCTATAAAAAACTTTGCAGGTAGCTCCTGGTCAAAGGGCATAAAGAAGATTTCTGCTCAGAATATTAAAGATATTTATAACCCGCGTCCATATTTTTGCAGGGATTGTATAATCGGATGCGGCAGGGTTTTAAATTTTCGTGGTGAAGATATATCTGGACCTGAATATGAAACCACAGCATCGCTAGGTTCCCTTTTATTGATGGATGATCCTGAGATCTTAATAGAAGCGAGTTATTTGTGTAATTCTTTGGGCCTGGATACAATGTCTACCGGGGTAGTCATTGCATTTGCAATGGAGTGCTGTGAGAAAGGCATATTATGCGGCGGAGATATTAAATGGGGAGATAGCAAGGCCATTTTATCCCTTATTCATGATATAGCCTATAGAAAAGGTCTTGGTGCCCATTTGGCAGATGGTGTTAAGGTAGCATCTGAAAAGATTGGACAGGGTAGTGGGGCCTTTGCCATGCATGTGAGGGGTCTTGAGCTTCCCATGCATGATCCAAGGGCATATGTAAGCGCAGGGCTTACATATGCTACTGGAAATAGAGGTGCATCCCACAATGAATCTATGAGCTGGTATGCTGAACAGGGGAATATGATACTCTCAGAGATGGGATATCCCTCTCCCCTTGATCCGCATACACCAAAAGGCAAGGCAGAACTGGTTATTACCATGCAGGACATATGCTCTGTATATGATGGCCTGGGCCTGTGCAAATTTTTGTTTAGTGCTGATATAGGTCCACCTACGATAGTGAAATGGGTAGAGATAGCCACAGGATTCAAGTATTCTCCAGAAGAACTCCTCAAGGTTGGGACAAGGATATTCACCTTAAAGAGGCTATTTAACATGAAGAATTTTACATTTGGCACAGATACACTACCTTTTAGAATCCTGAACCAGCCCCGTACTTCAGGAAAGGCAAAGGGTGTGCTACCTGATTTAAAGTATATGTTGGAAGAATATTATAACTTAAGGGGATGGGATAGTCATGGTCGTCCTACCCGTGAGACATTAGGGAATCTGGACATGGATGGCCTTTGATCCGGGTACAATTAAAGATAGAATTTAGAGGATTTGTTCCATGAAAAAAGCGGTATCAGATAGAAATAATATTCAAGGACAAGAGATAATGATCAAAAAGGGACATTCTATTGTATATAAGCTAGGCTTTTTCCTCCTTGCATTTGCTGTTCTTGCCATTGTTCTATATTTACCTTGCCCAGAGCCCCTTTCCAGGGGTGGAGAGTTAATTCCGCTAAATTGGGATGCAAAGGCTACACTAGGGCTGCTTTTATTAGCTATTGTACTTTGGATTACAGAAGTCATACCTTTTAGTATCACAGCGCTGATGGTAATGCTTCTGATACCTGTCTTCAGGATTGATTCATTCAAACATGTTGTAAGCCTGGGCTTTGGCAACCAGATAATTACCTTCTTTATTGGAGTATTAATACTTTCAAGCGCTTTTTCCCGCTCAGGCCTGGGCAAGCGTTTGAGCTATCTAATCCTTTCTGTGATGGGCACCCGGCCTAATATGGTGATCTTAGGGTTTCTCATTGTAGGGGCAAGCCTTTCCATGTGGGTCACAGACATGGCAGTAGCAGCAATCCTTATGCCCCTTGGGATGTCTATCTTGAGACAATCCGGGGTGAAACCCATGGAGAGTAATTTTGGCAAGGCCTTGATGATCTCCTGTGCATGGGGACCTCTTTATGGGGGCATTGCCACACCATCCGGGTGTGGACCTAACCCCCTTACCATTAGTTTTTTAAAGGAACTCGCGAATATTGATATAGATTTTGTCAGCTGGATGTCTATGGGGCTACCTGCTTCTATCCTGATGGTGCCTGCCGGCTGGTTTGTGATCACAAGGATGTTTCCTCCGGAGATAGAAAGGGTTCCTATAAGTAGGGATGAGATCAAGAAAGAGCTTCTTGAAATGGGCCCTTTTACCTATAAGGAAAGGTGGACCCTTGTTATATTTCTGATAACCATAGCTACCTGGATCGCTACCCCGTTTATCAGGGACATTACAGCAGGCAGTATAGCCCTGCCAATGCAGGGGGTCGCCTTAGGCGGTGCTTTGTTGCTCTTCATCCCGGGGATAGAGGTGATATCATGGAAACAGGCCCAATCTGATGTGGACTGGGGAGGGATAATCTTGATCTGTGCCGGGATCTCCTTGGGCATGGTAGTGTATAATACAGGTGCTGCACGGTGGCTGGCCTGGGTGTTTTTAGGTCCTGTTGTTCAACTTCCAGGGATTTTACGTGTCTTTGCTATTGTGTTGAGTGTAAGCCTATTGCATATGGTATTTTCCAGCAATACGGTGACCGGCACCATAATCATCCCGCTGCTTATTGCGCTATCCACAGATCTGGGTATCAATCCATGGGTAGTCTGTGCCCCGGCGGCATTCACATCCTCTCTTGCCTTTATTCTGGTCACAGAGACCCCCACCAATGTGATCCCCTACTCAGCAGGCTACTTTGCCATCAAGGATATGGCAAATGCAGGGATCGTTATGACACTGGTTGCTGCTGTGTGCGTAGGTATATCAATATTGGTCTTTGGAGGCCTGAATGGGGTATATAATCTGTAAGGTAACTACCCAGGTTCAAAGTTCCGGGGTTCACGGTTAGAGAGCGACCAACCGTGAACCTGACGACCTGAGTAGTTACTGTAAGATTGTCTTTACAAAAACTGCCAGAGCTTCACTCTTCCGAATAGGCATCTCCTACCTCGAGGGCCTTGTCCATGATGCCAACCCCCTCGTCGATCTCATCCTTAGTGACGATAAGGGCAGGCGCCATAGCGATGACATTGCCTGGGTTTGCTGCCATTGCTATCATTCCTAGCTCGCCCAGTTTCTTCGCCACCTCAAGCTTGGGATTCATACCCGGACGAATCTTTGCATTCAGCGGCATGATGGGCTCTCTGGTCTTGCGGTTTTTTACCAGTTCCAATCCCACAAACAACCCGAGCCCGCGCACATCACCGATGCATGGATGCTTGTCCTTGAGCTCCATTGCCTTTTCAAGCAAGTATTTACCCATTTTTTCGGAATTCTCGATAAGTTTGTCTTCCTGGTAGATCTGTATCACCCTTATTGCAGTTGCGCAGGCAAGGGCATGTCCTGCATAGGTGGCCCCGTGGCTGAAGAACTGCTCTTTAAATTGGTCTCCTATGTGCTTCCTCACGATAGTAGCCCCAAGCGGCACATACGCACTTGTTAAGCCTTTTGCCATGGTCATGATATCAGGCACTACTCCCCAGTGATCCATGGCAAACCATTTGCCTGTGCGACCGAACCCGCTCATGACCTCATCTGTGATCATGAGAATTCCCCACTTGTCGCAAACCTCCCTGAGCTGGGGGAAATACTCTCTTGGAGGCACGATAATGCCATTGGCACCGGTCACTGGCTCACAGATAATACCAGCCACTTTATCGCCGCCACCCTCTAGTTCAATCACTTCATCTATGTATTTTACGCACTGGAGATCACACTCGGGATATTTTTTACCGAACATGCAGCGATAACAGTATGGCTGAGGCACACTAACCAATTCCGTTCCACCTAAAACCTGCGCCCAGTTCCTGGCATCTCCAGCAGAAAGTGACATGGATGTCGCTGTCCCCCCATGATAGCTCCGATACCGGGAAAGTATCTTTCGGCG
Organism: Deltaproteobacteria bacterium; assembly: GCA_021162585.1. Classification (GTDB taxonomy): domain Bacteria; phylum Desulfobacterota; class Desulfomonilia; order UBA1062; family UBA1062; genus JAGGYK01. The sequence goes on along the minus strand of JAGGYK010000104.1, from coordinate 28,375 downwards.
ACCTGTATACTGGTGGCAAATCTTTACTGCAGCCTCATTGGCCTCTGTCCCACCAAGGGATATAAAGGAACGGGAGAGATCCCCAGGTGTAATCTCTTCCAACATCTTTCCCAAAAGTGCCCTTGGTTTTGTTGACATGCTTGGCGCAAAAGAGCAGAGAGTATTTGCCTGCTTACAGATTGCATCCACCACCCTTGGATCCTGATGCCCGATGTTGTGACTCACAAAGCAAGAACTGAAGTCCAGACGCTGCCTTCCATCCTCGGTGGTAAACCGGACACCCTTTGCAGAGACCACACGCAAAGGAGATTGGGAAGGCTGATAAGACCAGGAGTGGAATATGTTCTCCACTTCATAGGAATCCAGGGCTTCTTTTTCTGACGGGATACTCTTTAAGTTAATCATTTATTTCTCCTGCACAAATAATTATGGATAATACCAAGTTGCAATCAATGTCATTGCGAGGAGCTTTAGCGACGTGGCAATCTCATCCTTAGATTGCTTCGCTACGCTCGCTTTTGACAATCTCGAAAGTACTTGATTGAATAATTTGGTATAAACCCGCATGAGCGATCCACGCTCGCAACGAAGGATGAAAATGAACGTATCACAATGTAGGGCCCGTTCCCTTAAGCGGGCCGATGAGGGCAAAAGCCCCTACAATGTTTTGTGTCTCTGTTCCTATTTTCATATAAATAGTATTAGTCCTCTTTTCTAAACCTATCTATGGCGTTTAAAGCCTTTACCGCGATTTTCATAAACAGAGGCTCCTTCTCTCCATCTGGCCCACCACTTGCGAGGCCCGGCATCTTACGTTCAGGGCCGTACATATCCTCCATCATCTTTAAGACCTCATTCTTTATCATCCCCCTTAGAGGCACATTTGCTATCATCCCATACATGGCGGCGTTCCCCTTTGAGGCAAGGCCCGGCTTACCTCTTACATATTCAACAGATTTCTTCAAATCAGATATATATTCATCTACCACCCTTTCATGTAAAGGCGTCACCATTGCATGCAAGGCCTTTGGCCTCTGCAGACGATCAATATTCCATCCCTTTTGTTCCATTTGATCACCAACTGCATAGATATTTAGCTTTTTAGAGCGAGACTTATATGCAAACACGCTCATATCAGGGCTGCCAACGATCTCAAGTTCTGGAATTGACCTTATTCCATCCATGATCTTTTTTGTTGTCTCCATCACGATCCTGGTCTTCTCAAGATAGCCATCTTCACCCAGGGCATTCATTGATGCCCATGCTGCTGCAATTGCCCCACCAGGCCTTGTCCCCAGCATACCTGCAGAGGCATAGATCCCACCAGACCAGTCGGTATATACATAGATCTGATGTCTCATGTAATCCATATTTCTGTATAAGACAGTGGATGCGCCTTTTGCGCTATACCCATATTTGTGCACATCCGCTGACATGGATGTCACCCCCGGCACCCTGAAATCAAAGGCAGGGATATCATAGCCAAGCTTTTCAACAAAGGGCAGTATAAATCCCCCCAGGCATGAATCAATATGGAGTGGGATGTTATTCTCTAAAGCAACAGCCCCCAACTCCTCAATAGGGTCAATAACCCCATGTGGATATGATGGGGCAGAACCCAAAAGCATTATTGTGTTTCTGTTAATCAGTTTTTTTACCGCTTCCACATCAACCCTGTAATCTTTGCCAACAGGGGCATGAACCATCTTCACATCAAAATAATGTGCAGCCTTTTCCCATGCCACATGGATAGATTCAGGTGCAATCATTTCCGGTTTTGTAATCCATAGTCTTCTCTTAGACCTGGCAAGATCACGGTAAGTCACTACAGGCAGCAGACAACTCTCTGTTCCGCCGGATGTCATAGAGCCAACCACATTTCTATCCCCATTCAAGAGGTTCGCAGTCATACGAATCACTTCAGACTCAAACCTCTTGAGACTTTGAAAGGCCATTGGATTTAAGGCATTTTCAGAAAAGTACAGGCTATATGCGTCTTTTAAGAACTGGGTATGTTCCTCCCCTATGTAATACACAAGGCTCCAGGTTTTGGAATCCCTATAATTTGCATCACCCTGGCCGTAGCTTTTCATTATATCTAGGATCTCTTTTTTATCCATGCCTTTTTCTGGAAGTTTGATGGTACAATTATTCATGGTTTTCCCCCTTTAAGGATCATTTGGTTTGGAACCATATTTATATTTTGGATATTTACCTAAGTATGTTTTCATCAGAATAACGATCTGAAAATATACACAAAGGTAATGTAAAATAATTTTCAATGTTATATCCTATTATTCCTGTAGTCAACCCTGAAGGCAATATCTCCTGGAATTCGGAATATACATAGTACTCCCCTGATGAAGATCAGTATTATTGGGAATGAACTACCTTTTGTGTATAAAAGGCGTATTAAAACTGGTAAGACTATTAAGGTAATGACATATATTGGAAAAAATTTTAAGGAGGTGTGAGATGAAGACATATTCCTTTGAAAAATCCTATCAAATGTTTGATCAGGCTCAAAAATTAGTCCCAAATGGTATCTATGGGCCAAGGACCCCGCACTTTTTGACCTATGGTTCATATCCCTGTTTCTTTAAAAAAGGCAAGGGTTCTCATGTATGGGATGTGGATGGCAATGAGTACATAGATTATATGTGTTCATTTGGTACAAACATCTTGGGGCAATGTAATCAAGAGGTTGATAGTGCTGCAATAGATCAGATGGAAAGGGGAAATTGTTTTACACTCCCCACTGATCGGTGGAATGAGCTGGCAGGCTTTATGGTGGATCTGATTGATGGGATGGACTGGGTGGCATTTGGCAAGAATGGATCAGATGTTACATCATATGCAACAGCCATAGCACGTCACTATACGGGCAAGAAAAAGATAATAGTTGTAGATGAGGCATATAGTGGCGCACATTTCTGGAATTCTCCAGATCCTGCTGGTATACCTGAGGAATACAGGCAGCATATCCTTTCCTTTGAGTATAACAACATTGAGCAGTTCAAGACCCTGGTAGATGAGTACAAAGGGGATATAGCAGGTATTATGTTGACCCCGTATCATCACCCAGCTATGCATGATCAGATCTTCCCAAAGCATGGATTTTACAAGGAGCTAGAGGATATCTGCAAAAAAGAAAAGATACTTTTTATCATGGATGATATACGCTGTGGCTTCAGGATTCACATCAATGGGTCACACTGTTACTGGGGTGCGCACCCTGATCTTATATGTTTTGGAAAGGCCATGGCCAATGGATACCCCATCTCCGCTATTATGGGTAAAAACAGTATTAAGCCTGCTGCCGAAGGGGTTTATTTTTCAGGAACACACTTTTTTGCAGCACTGCCAATGGCTGCTGCTATCACCACCATGAAGATCATAGATCGAGATAAGGTTATAGAAAAGATATATGAGCTGGGGATTAAGTTAAAGCAAGGCATAGAGGCCCAGGCAAAGGAGTTTGGGTTGGGGATACACTATACAGGTCATCCTGCCCTCCCCTTTATGTGGTTTGAAGGAGATGCGGATTTCTCCCTTAATAGATTCTTTTGTGGGGAGGCAGCAAAACGGGGAATCTTTTTCCATCCTCACCATAACTGGTTTATTTGTGCTGCCCACACCAGAGAAGATATAGAAAAAACATTGAAGGTCACACGACAATGTTTCGCTCTTACTGCAGATGAGATGGCCAAGAAAGGTGATTGAGATGCATATTCATCATGTAGGGATTAAGGCAAAGGATATAAATCGATCACTGGATTTCTACACACGGATCCTCGGTTTTAAAAAAGTACCGATTGTAGAGGTCTTAGGGCTCGAATTTTTCTTTATAACTGATGGAATAATAAAAATCGAAATCGAGGCCTCTAATCCTGGAGATCAATCTATTAATGTTGATAAACACTATGGCCTTAGTCACCAGGCCTTGGAGGTAGATGACCTGAATGCCTTTGCTTCGAGGTTAAGAAAAGAGGATGTTCGCTTTATCCTTGAGCCTGTCCAACTACGAGAAGACAGGAAAATCGCATTTATCGAGGATCCTGATGGTATCCGTATTCAGTTGATTGAATTTCTGGATAGGAAATGAAACATACATGCCGACCAATTGGCACAGATGGGTATAAAAATGTCAGAGGGGGTTCGGGTTATCAAACCAAAAATGACAAATGACAAAGCTCAAATATCAAATCAAGCCCAAAATCCAAATGCCAAAAAGAAGTATGATCTGGAAGAACAGGCTGTGCGATTTGGTGAGGCAATCATCGAGTTTGTCAAAACTCTTCCCAGCTATCCTATTAACAACCCACTTATCAGTCAGATAGTAAGGTCGGGAACAAGTATTGGGGCAAACTAATATGGAAGCAGATTCTAAGAAGGATTCTCAACATAAAATTTCTATCTGTAAAAAAAAGTTTAAAGAAATCAAACATTGGTCTAGAATGATTGTAAAGGTAAATCCAGATAAGAGAAATGAATGTCGAAAATTATGGGGTGATCAAAGGCTCACTTTGATATTTTCCTCCATTCTTCGACCTAAAATAATTTTGGCATTTGGATTTTGACATTTGAGCTTACTGAAATAAGGTCAAAGTTAGGTAGGAGGCTATTTCAGATGAAAATTAACTGCTCTCTATGTTTTCGCGATACATGTTCCATACTGTCAAGGTTGGTCAGATAATGGCTGCCCAAAGGCAGCAATAAAATAAATATTGTAGGAGGTTCTAAGATGCAGATTCCTTTTCCTTTTGAGCCTTTGCTCATCTTTGGTTGTTTGGCGATTATGCTTTTAATCGGGATTATCTTGAGGGCCAAGGTAGTTTTCTTCCAGCACTTTCTTGTCCCAAGTTGCCTTATAGGGGGGATACTGGGCTTGATACTTGTAAGTACAGGCGTTGTCCACTTATCATCCTCCCTTTTGGAAACATTTGCCTACCATTTCTTTAACATCTCGTTCATCTCAGTGGGGCTGACATACAGCGATAACAAAGAAAAACCTTCTGGAGGTGGCAAGGAATATCTCAAGGGACCGTTATGGATGGCGCTTATAGAGGGTGTGGCATTCTCTTTGCAGGCAGTAATCGGTGGTCTATTTGTCATACTATTCAGTATCTTTGGGCTTCATCTCTTCTCGACCTTTGGTTTCCTTACGCCCCTTGGGTTTGAAGAAGGCCCAGGCCAGGCATTGTCGTTTGGTAAGGTCTGGGAGGGGTTTGGTTTTGCACATGGAGCAACAATAGGTCTAACCTTTGCCACGATTGGCTTTATCTTTGCCATTTTCGTTGGGGTACCCCTTGCCAACTGGGGGATTAGAAAGGGCCTTTCTACCCATGCCCCAAAGGAGCTGCCTCACGACTTCCTAAAGGGCATAATCCCGAAAGACCAGAAAAAGGAGGCGGCCGGCGAATTGACGATGCACTCCGGGAATGTGGAGACACTTGCCTTTCAAGCAGCGCTGATAGGGCTTGTTTATCTCTTAACCTATGCCCTTGTGAAGATGTTAGCCGGAGTTTTGCCCCCTGACCTTGCTGCGACCTCATGGGGATTCTTTTTCATTTTTGGATTGATTATAGCTATCATAGTGAGGTCCTTGATGGGGAAGATAGGGATAAGGTATCTGATCGACCCGGGTCTCCAGCGAAGGATTACTGGATGGTCAGTGGATTTTCTGATCGTGTCTACAGTGATGGCCATACAGGTGGTGATCGTATGGAAATACATCCTTCCGATCCTGGCAATCAGCCTTACAAGCGGGATTTTAACCCTTTTAGTTGTATTATATCTTGGAAGGAGGATTTGGTCTTATAATCTCGAAAGGCTCCTTGCCATCTATGGGACTGTAACCGGGACATTATCTACTGGACTTTTATTACTCAGGATAGTAGACCCGGAGTTTAAGGGCCCGACAACTATTGAGATAGGCTTGATGAACCTGTTTGCCGTGCCAATCATCTTAGGCGGCACAGTCCTGGTAAACGGCCCTGTGTGGTGGGACTGGAGTGTTGGGTTAACGGTCTTGGTTTTTTTCGGCTTGATGGTGCTATTTCTAGCATTTATTAAGCTGTTCAAATTATGGGGGGCTCCTAAGTTTTGATACAATCGTAAAAAGTAACTGAGCATGTCATTGTAAGGAGCTTTAGCGACGTGGCAATCCCAGCCTTATCCGCCTTTGTCGGATTCGGTGCGCTCGTCCGCCATGGCGGAACAAATTTGCAAAGTATTCGATTGAACGCAGCTTGGTATAAGTTCACCTAGAGCCGATGATAATAATAAAATATTTTAGGAGGTATTAAAATGGAGATTCCCTTCCCTTTTGAACCATTTATCGTTTTCGGCAGTATGGCAATTATGCTTTTAATAGGAATTTTTCTAAGGGCCAAGGTGTCTTTTTTTCAGCGTTTTCTCTTTCCAAGTTGTCTGATAGGGGGCATTCTGGGCTTAATACTCATAAGTACTGGCGTTATCCATGTATCATCTTCCCTTTTGGAGACATTTGCCTATCACTTCTTTAACATCTCATTCATTTCAGTGGGGTTGACATACAGGGGTGACCAGGAAAAGTCTATAGGGGGTACTAAAGAATTTGTTAAGGCCCCAGTTTGGATGGCCCTTGTAGAAGGTGTAACACTTCCCCTCCAAGCGATAACGGGGGGTTTATTGGTTGTACTATTCAATACCTTTGGTTTCCATCTATTTCCGACCTTTGGTTTCCTTGTGCCGCTTGGCTTCACAGAAGGACCAGGTCAGGCATTGTCAATCGGTAAGATCTGGGAGGGATTTGGATTTATGCATGCCGCAACGGTAGGTCTGACATTTGCTACGATTGGTTTCCTCTTTGCCTTTTTTGTTGGTGTGCCCCTTGCTAACTGGGGGATTCGAAAAGGTATTGCTGTCCATGCCCCAAAGAAACTGCCTCAAGACTTTTTAGTGGGCATAGTCCCAAAAGACCAGAAAAAGGAAGTGGCTGGTGAGTTGACAATGCATTCTGGAAATGTCGAGACCCTTGCTTTCCAAACAGCTCTAATAGGGGTTGTCTACATTTTAACCTATGCTTTGGTAAGATTGCTAGGGCAAATTCTCTCGCCTGAAATGGCTGCTATGGTATGGGGATTTTTCTTCTTCTTCGGAATGGTTATAGCCCTCATCGTAAGATGGCTGATGGGGAAGATCGGAGTAGGACACCTGATTGATCCAGGTATCCAGCGAAGGGTCACTGGATGGGCTGTGGATTTTTTGATTGTGTCTACAATTATGGCCATACAAGTGGTGATTGTGTGGAAATATATCCTTCCGATTTTAACAATGGCTATTATAAGTGGAGTTTTAACCACATTTGTGGTGGTGTATCTTGGAAAGAGGATTTGGGCTTATAACCTTGAAAGAACAGTTGCTATATATGGGACTTGTACAGGGACAGTATCAAGTGGGCTTTTGCTACTCAGGATAGTAGATCCAGAGTTTAGAACCCCAGTAGCTTTGGAGATAGGCCTGATGATTGTGTTCGCTTCACCAATCATTCTAGGTAGCATGCTTCTAGTAAGTGCCCCTGTGTTGTGGAATTGGAGTCTTGGATTTACAACCTTGGTCTTTGTCGGCATCCTGGTGTTATCCTTAGCACTTATCAAGATATTAAAATTCTGGGGGCCTCGTAAATTTTAAAACGAAGGGGTCAAATCTTTATTATTGACAAATAATAATCTTTTTGATTAAGTTTTTTTATGGCAAGGCAGGTAAGGATCCAATATGAAGGGGCAGTATACCACGTAAGTTGTCGTGGCAATGAAGGGAAGGAAATCTTTAAAGATGAGCTGGATAGAGATACATTTCTGGATTTATTAAGGGATTCCTTAAAGACATACAGTGTAGGCCTTTATTGCTATGTGTTAATGGAAAATCACTTTCATCTTCTTCTTGAGACACCCCTTGCCAACCTTAGCGAATTTATGAGGCAGTTTAATATTACCTATATCTCCTACTATAACAAGAGGCACAAGAGGGTAGGCCATCTTTATCAAGGAAGATATAAGAGTATCCTTGTGGATAAAGAAAACTATCTAATAGTAGTATCAAGATACATTCACCTCAATCCTGTACGGATAAAAAAGATGGAAAGGGTCTCCTTAACTGAAAAAGAGAGGTATTTAAGGAGGTATAAATGGAGTAGTCTTCCGGGTTATATAAATAAGGCAAAGAGATGTTCTTTTATTGATTACATGATGATACTGGAGGCATATGGAGGTGATAATAATAAGGGAAGGAAGGCATACTGGAGGGCTATCTGCAGTGATTTATCAAAAGGGGTTGATATAAGACAAGAGATTGTAGGTCAAAGTATCCTTGGGAATGATAAATTTATAAAGTGGGTAAAAGAAAGGTTTCTAACCAAAGATTCGCGGGAGATCCCATCTGTAAAGAAAATATTAAGCTACAAGGCAAAGGATAAAATAATAAAGGCCATATGTGAGGAGACTGGGAAGGAGTTTGATAAAATCATTAGGGCAAAAGGCGCAACAAGACAGATAGCTATGGAGTTATTATACAGACTGGGTGGGCTCAAAGGCACAGAGATCGGGGAAATAATGGGTGTGGATTACAGCACAGTAAGCCAAAGTAGAAAAAGATTAAAAGAAAAACTTACAAAAGATAAAAACCTATCTGCACTTATGCAAAAGATTGAGGATAAATTGTCAATATGAAAGATTTGACCCCCAATAATAGCTTCCAAATAATGGCAAAGCCTTATGGCCCAGTCTGTAATCTTGATTGCGCCTACTGTTTTTACCGTTACAAAAAAGATCAGTTAGGGAAAGATCATAACTGGCGAATGGACTATGAGACCTTAGAGATATTTGTCCGGGATTATATTTCATCCCAGCCCAAGGGATATCCTGTCCAATTCGTCTGGCAGGGAGGAGAGCCAAGCCTTCTTGGCCTGGATTTCTTCAGACAAGCAGTAGAGTTGCAAAAGAGATATAAAAAGCCAAGTCAGGAGATTACAAATGCGTTTCAGACCAATGCTATCTTAATAGATGACAAGTGGGCAGCATTTTTTAAGGAGAACAACTTTCTGGTTGGTGTCAGCATTGATGGGCCAAAAGATATTCATGACCATTACAGGGTAGATAGCAGAAAAAAAGGATCTTTTGATCGGGTTATGGATGGGGTAGAAAACCTCAGGAAATATAATGTAGATCATAATGCCCTTGTATGTGTCACAGATATTAGTTCAAAAGATCCCTTGCATGTATATAGTTTTCTAAAGAAAAATTTTGATTTTATCCAGTTTATCCCTGTGGTGGAAGAAAAGGGTTTTAAAAGAAAAGCCCCTTTTTTAAAGGATACAAAAAAGTGGGTAATTAATAAAGGAAAGAAACATTCTGATCTGGTGACCAGTTGGAGTACTACCCCAGAGGGATACGGAATCTTTCTCAATAAGATCTTTGATGAGTGGGTAAGATATGATGTGGGTAGAGTCTTTGTGCAGATCTTTGATACTACACTGGCAAATTGGATGGGCTATCCTCCAACATTGTGTATCTTTAATAAAACCTGTGGAAGGGCACTGGTTTTAGAGCATAATGGGGATATCTATGCCTGTGACCATTTTGTTTATCCAGAATACAGGATTGGGAATATTAAAGAAAGGAATTTGGCCGAACTGGCCCAAGTGCCATCTCAGCTGCGATTTGGCAGAGACAAATGGAATAGACTGCCGAGGCAGTGCCTGAAGTGTGAATATTTGCATCTGTGTTTTGGTGGCTGCCCAAAGAATCGATTTATCTTTACCAAAGATGGGAAAGAGGAACTAAACTATCTTTGCAAGGGGTACAGCGCCTTTTTTGAGCATACATCCCAGGCCATGGGGTTTATGGCTAATGAACTCTCCAATCATCGCTCTCCAGCTAATATTATGGAGAGATTTGGGTAAAGGTCACAAGGTAGATCTACAGTAACTACTCAAGTGGATAGGTTAAAGGTCCTGTTACATGCGACCTTTGGTCGCCCTGCCTTCGGCAGGATTTAACAAGGTAAAGGTTTTTAAGGAAAAGATTTACAAAACCCAATAATAGCATAGCCATTCAAGTATAATACTCTCCGAATACGGCTTTTGCCGCCCAGGGGATATCAGTATCCTTCAGCCTGCCTGCATTACCGTATCGTAATGTGCATTGGATGCCGTATTTATTTCACGGCCAGTGGTAATAGCCAGGTCGTTAGCATGGGCAGGTCTACTATCCTTCAGGCTAATAACCTGAGCAGTTACGATCTACATATCTAAAACCCCTGTCTCTTTTTTAAGCCTTATTAGTTCCTGCTGTAGTATGGGAAGTATCTTTTTTGCCTCATCCTTCTCATATAGATTATTCTTTTCTTTTGGGTCTAGTGAGATATTATATACCTCTGGTGGGTAGCGTTTGCTTTGATACTCGATATATTTGTAGTCCTCTGTACGGATGGCGTATATACCAGGCACTATGTATGGAAAATCAAGGAAATATTCATACAACCAGGCCCTTCGCCAAGAGACATCCTTTGAGGCAAGCAAAGGGACAATACTTTTTCCCTGCATATTTTCTGGGATGGTCACCCCTGCTAATTCTAAGATAGTGGGTGCAAGATCTATATTGAGCACCATCTGGGGGAGGCGACCTCCAGGGTCTTTAATAAGGCCTGGCCAGCGGACAATAAAGGGTATACGGATAGCCTCTTCATAGGCAAAGCGCTTATCAACCAAGCGGTGCTCGCCCCAGTATATACCATTATCACTAGCATAGATTACTACAGTATTGTCTGTGAGTCCCAGGCTGTCCAGAGTATTTAAGACTCGACCTAGCTCTCTATCCATGGCAACGATAGTTTCACAATATCCCCTATACAATTTGTCCAATGAACCAAATGTTCCATAGTAGATTTGGTTATCAGTAAGGCCTATCCAATTGTCTGCCTCTGGGGGGAAGTGTAAGTCTTCCACTTTGCTGTAAATGCCTTTCAAATCTTTAGGTGGTAACCATCTATGATGCACTGCCTTGAGAGAGAGATACAGACAGAATGGATTGTCCCTTTTTTGTTTGACAAATTCCAAGGCATAGTCGGTTAGCTCTTCTGTGATATATTCCTTGCGAGAGGGTGTATCCACCCCATCAACTATTAGAGGGCAGTTAAAATATCTTCCCTGGCCTCTCTGAATAGTAAAGGAGATGAATCTGTCGAGGCCTCGTAAATCTGGCAAACCCTTACCAGGCATATGCCACTTGCCTATAAATGCAGTGTCATAGCCAGCCCTTTTCAATTGTTCTAGAAATGTTACATTCTCATTGTTCCATGGGGTAATATTATTTTTCACACCATGAATATGGGCATACTGACCAGTAAGAAAACTTGCCCGGCTGGGGCTACACAAAGATGTTGTCACAAAGGCATTATCAAACATTACCCCCTGGCTGGCTAACCTATCAAGATTGGGTGTCTTAAGAAATGGATGGCCCATACAGCTCATATGGTCCCAACGGTGGTCATCACTTAAGATGAATATAATATTTGGCCTTTTGATAGTGGCAGAAAGGGCCCACCTCGGGATGAGGCCATCCAGCATGCTGGCGGCTACCACACCCCCGAAGAGCTTAAGGATTTCTCTCCTTGAGATGTCTTTAGTAAAAAGGCTATCTTTAACAACCTTTGGCATGTCAACCTCCTTTTATATGTTTAAAGAATCTCCATTGGTCAGTGAAAAAGCTTGGTATACATATCTACACATATATAAAACAGAAAGGTCCCTCCATTCCACAGCCCCAGGGGTACAATAATAAGACCAATTACAAACACAGCTATAACAGACGGCTGAAACACCTTTTCTGAGATTATCCCTTTCCTTTTGTATACCAATCTACATATGATTTCAGAAACCCCCATCTCTAAGAGGGCTACCCCTATTACCCCAATGATCAAAGGCTGAATTACCCAGTAGAGAAGTTCCCATCCAGTATAGATATATCCTGCTTTATATACTAACTTTGCTGACCAGACCAAAGGGGTAGCCAGGCATACTAAAAGCCTTTCCTTCATAGAGGCTCCTGCCCTGAAGGCAAGCGGATGTGCTATAAAAACACCCAGCCATATGCTTATGAACATAAACAAGGCAGATAGGTTGGATATTAACTTACCCAGGCCTGGATGAGTAAACGCTACTCTCGGGGAGATATTATATATATTGATTGAGACGATCATGACAAGCATTACAATACCAATTGGGATTAAGACCCTTTGATAAAACGTCTTTTGTTCCATTGTGCCTCCCCCTTTATGAAAATAGATTTAAAAAATAGCTTAAGTAGTATGCAAGCAAAATCTAAATTTATTTTGTTATTAGACTTAAGGGGCTATCTTTGTCAAGGTCTTTTAGTCTTTTCATTTAAGTGGCTTAGGCAAGTGATCTCTACTTGACATATCTACAGCTTGATATTACATTTATTCACGTTATTTCTTCCATGCCCGGGTGGTGGAATTGGTAGACACAAGGGACTTAAAATCCCTTGAGACTTGTTCTCGTGCGGGTTCGATTCCCGCCCCGGGCACCAGTAAAATCAATAAGTTAGCTTTCATTTGATGTGTCCATTGTCCATTCCGATCTAATTTTAGAAAAATTACAATAAAAAGAAGACAAGATTCAAACTAAAGTTAGGCTGTTTTATATCTGTGTCAATTTTTTCTTGATAATAATTTCGAATATAGTATAATTCGAAATAAGAATTATTGTTTGGAGGTGGATTGCCAGATATGGATGAGGCGATAGAGAAGATAAATGCCTTAAATCACAAGATCATGCGTAAGCTCCGTATGGACAACATGGGTAGATGGTCTAAGGATCTCTCGGACATAAGTTATATTGAGCTTACTATCATAAGGCTCATCTTTGAAGAACCCTTTATTATTATGAAGGAGATTGGGAAGAGGATAGCTGTACCTGGGAGTACCCTCACTAGTATTATAGACCGTTTAGAGAAGGGGGGGATTGTGGAGAGAGTGCCCAGTAAGAAGGATAGGCGAGCCATAGAGCTTCGGCTTACCCCAAAAGGAAAACATGTTCATTCGGAGCATGAGAGGGTCGACAGACTTATTACTAAAAAGATGCTAAGGCCCTTAAGTAGGGATGAGATCATAACCTTAATGCGTCTCTTGGAGAAGATATTTGAAGGTTAATTTTTTGAGTGGCATAGTTCGTTTTTTAAAATATCTTTTTATAATATAAATTCTTAGGAGGAGGTGAAGATGATGAAAAAAACAGAAAGCGTGACCATGGATGATTTGTTAGAGATTGCATCCAAGTCTGATGAGGTAGGTGATAAGTACAAAACACACCCCTATTCCCTTATGGCGCATCTTTTTGGGGTGGTGGGTGAAGAGGTGGTAAAGGCCTTTGGTGATAAAGGAAAAGAGGTGGTTGAGAGGGCTGTTAGGCGTTTTGGGGAGGAAAGAGGGAAGAAGGTCGCTCGGCTGGTGAAGTCCTCGAGAGGCGAGCTTACACTTAACAATTTTTTTATTTACGGTGACCTCAAGTCGGATGCTCTCTCATACGTACCGGAGCTTGATGAGGAGGGATTTCATATCAAGATATCATCTTGTCCCTTTAAGGATGGTTGGGTTAGCACAGGCACGGGGGAATATGGGAAGCTATATTGTGAGCATATAGATAAAGCGACCCTTAGGGGTTATAATCCTAGTCTCATCTTGAATGTGCCTCGATTGATGCTTAAAGGGGATGATATCTGCGAATTGATTTATAAAAATAAATAGGAGGAACAGATGCCAAGGGCTGAGGAATATGTTGACAGGGTAGTGGAGACAGACCTTTTGGTGGTAGGTAGTGAGGGTGCTGGGGCTCAGGTAGCTATTGAGGCAGCAAACCGGGGAGTTAGACCCTTGGTGATTACAAAGGGTGCAATAGGCAGGACTGGTGCTAGCCAGTGTGCAGGGGCTGATTTCAATGTGGATGGGATATCGGCCAAAGAACTGGGCTTTTCTGGGGATGATCGAGATAGCCAGGAGAGGTTTTTTTCTGACATTATTCATGAAGGACTCTTTCTTAATAACCAAAAGATGGTAGAGAAGTATGTGGAGTATGCCCCTAAGAGCACCAAGAATCTCTTGGATTGGGGTATGCGGGTCTATTATTATGCCTCCGTTCATAGCGAGGAGATAGCTAGGGGTCTCACCAGTTCTGGCAAGCGCTGGGTTAACGCCCTAAGAAAGAAGTTTAAGTCAATGAAGCTCCCTATTATAGAAGATACTATGGTAGTAGATCTTTTGGTCTCGAGCGGCAGGATTGCCGGTGCAGTGGCCTTGGATTTTAGATCTGGTGAGATTATCCTAATCAAGGCCAAGGCAGTGGTGCTTGCTACCGGAGGGTTTCAAATGGCCTATCCCTTTAATTCTGCCACCTATGATCTTACTGGGGATGGGCAGGCAATGGCGGCCCGTATCGGCGTCCCCCTTATCGGCATGGAGATGGTTCAATTTATCCCAACTACCATCTTATGGCCTCCTATGGAGAGGGGGAGCATTATTACCTATATCTTCACCGAGTTAGATACTAGGGTCAGGCTTTTAAATAGCCTGGGACAGCGCTTCATGAGTCGATATGATCCAAAGATGTTGGAAAAGAGTACGAAAGAAATTGTCTCAATAGCCTCTGAGCTCGAGGTTATGGCAGGTCGTGGTACTCCTCACGGCGGTGTCTACTTTTCTATGAAGTATTTGGGAGAAGAGGAACTGGAGAGGATGAAAAATGGGATTATAGGCTTAACCAAGAGTCTAGGAGAGACTCGCTATGAGTTTAAGACTCTTTTGCCTCGGCTTATAGAGTTCATGAAGAAAGAGGACATCGAGGTCTCCAATGCCTGCCATTTTATGGTTGGTGGGATAAAGGTCAATGAACTCACTGAGACAGAAATCCCTGGACTTTATGCTGCGGGGGAGTGTTCAGGCGGGTTGTGGGGCGCGAATCGTGTGGCCGCTGCCTGTACACAGGTGGGAGTCCAGGGACTCATCGCAGGTAAGATTTCCCCTGAGTTTATAAAAAGGGTAGATCAAGAAGAGATTACCCCTGGGGATGTGAAGAAGATCGTAGAAAGGATAGAGGGCCCATTTAAGAGGGAAAAAGGGATGAAGGTCGAGGAATTACGGAGGTATATCCACGATATCTCAGGTAAAAGATTGGGCGTTATCAGGGATGGCAAAGGGATTAAGGAGGCCATAGATATGCTCAAAGAGGCGGTGGAGGAAGTCCCTAAGCTCTATGTGTCCGACAAGAGATCCAGGAAGCTTAACCGAGAGTGGATAGGCTGTTTGGAGATGGAAAATATGCTCACCTGTCTCTATGCCACTGCTATAGCCTCATCAGTGAGGAAGGAGGGCCGGGGTGCCTTTTATCGCTCTGATTTTGTTCTTACCAATCATGACAATTTTTTGAAGAATACAATAGTAAGGGTAAAACAAGGCAAGTTTGAGGTGGGGTTTGAGCCAATAGTAACCACAACCTTACCTCTGCCCAAGGGGAAGATGACCTTTGAGGAGGCAGTAGGGGTAGCTACTGCATCGTTGGTCAGAGAAGATGCCAATAAGGGGGTATGAAATGGAGGAAAAGAAGATAAAGGTTGAGTGCTTCCGCTATTGTCCTGAGACCGATGATGCACCATATTATGTTACCTATGAGATTCCCTTGGCAGGGAGGATGAGTGTTCTCGATTGTCTTAATTATATTAGGGAGAATTTAGACCCAGGGCTGACCTATTTTATAAACTGTAGGAAGGGGTTCTGCGCCCGATGTGCCCTTGAGGTAGACGGGAAGAAGGTCTTAGGTTGTACCTGCGAGGTAAAAGGGGATATTAAAGTGAAACCAATAAGGGAGGACAAGGTAATAAAAGACCTTTGGTGTAAGAACATATGAGTCCGAGAGTAATAAAAGAGGCGTTAGAGACTAAGGCTTTAGCCCTTCTCAAGAAGAATATAATTCCTGCCCTAGGTTGTACCGAGCCTGCTGCGGTGGCCTTAGCCTGTGCAAAGGCAAGGGAGGCTTTAGGGGATGAGGCAGTGGAGAGGGTTAAAGTTACGCTGGACAGAAACCTGATGAGAAATGCACTAGGGGTGATTATACCAGGTACAAGCGAAAGGGGAGTGGGGGTTGCGGCAGCGTTAGGGGCCTTGGCATGTAGTTCATCCAAAGGGCTTATGGTCTTTGAGGGGGTAAGGGCTTCGGATATAGAAAAGGCAAAAAAATTTGTGGGTAGTAGAAGGGTTGAGATTGCACTCAAAGATGATGCTCAGGGTGTCTATGTCTTGGCAGAGCTTGTCTCCAAAAGGTGGAAGGCAAGTGCTCTGATAGAGGGTTCCCATAATCATATTGTAAGGGTAGAAGCAAATGACAAAATACTTTATGAGGACAGGGAAGATGCACGTACTAACGCGAAGGATCTCGATGTTTTGTATGATTTGGATTTGGAGAATTTAGTTAATATTGTTAAGATGTTACCTTACGAGGAAATCTCCTTTTTGAAAACTGGCCAGGATATGAATCGTCGGGCAGCTGGTCAGGGGTTAAGAGAAAGAGCGGGCCTAGGATATGGGGTAGCCCTTGAGGATCTTATGATTGAAGGGTTAATAGCTGAGGATGTTGTAAATAGAGGCAAGATAGAAGCAGCAGCTGCATGTGATGCGCGTATGGCAGGGCTTATGGTGCCAATGATGTCGAGTTTCGGGAGTGGGAACCAGGCAATTGTGATAAATACGGTACTAGGGACTATGGCAAGCAAAGAGGGTATAGCTCGGGAGGATTTAACTCGATCCCTTGCCCTTTCCCATTTAGTTGGAGGTTTAATAAAGTGTTATACAGGGCTGCTAGGCCCTTATTGTGGAGCTGCTTTTACAGCAGCAGGTGCCGCAGCTATTGGAGGCGTCTTCCTCTTGGGAGGAGAGCTTGATAGGATGGATAGTGCCTTTAGGTTCACTATAGCGGTAATGGGAGGCATCTTTTGTGATGGTGCTAAGGAATCGTGTGCCATGAAAGTAGCCATAGGGACAGCTGTAGCGATAGAGAATGTCTACCTCTCACTTAAAGGCAATATTGCACCGAGAGATATGGGCATAGTAGGGGGAGATTTTAAGGAAACTGTAGAGAACTTAAAGTTATTGTTTGGGATCCCTGGCGATGAGACCATTTTGAAAATACTCGGGGTTGAGGGCCTATATATTTAATGGAGGGGGTTATGAATAATCAAGAAAAGACAAGTTTTTGGAAAAAGATGGCTGTGATAGGGCCAGCTGCAATATTGGTTTCTTCTTCTATGGGTCCTGGCACTATTGCTTCTTGTATTATGGGTGGTTCTCATCTTGGCTATAAGATACTCTGGATGGTGGCGGCAAGCGGATTTCTTGGGGCTGTGGTATCCCTAGTGGGTGGAAGGGTCTACGCAGTAACAGGCAAGGCAGGTTTTGAGATTGTCAGAGACTATACCCATAAGTATTTTGCCTACCCCTTCTTTGCCTGGATGATATTTGCTGTTTACTATGTTATAGCCATTGAGGGCAATCTCTTGGCTCATACTTCTTCTCTTATGGTGCCTCAGATAAAACCTTATATAGAGACGATAGCTATTCCCGTGATAGTCGTTATCATAGCTTTGATATTCACCTTTGGATTCAAAAGGGTGGTTTTTCTCTGTGCGATAATGACATCCTCTATGGCAATATTGTTTCTTATCAATATCTTTTCTGTCAATGTATCCTGGTCAGGTATGGCCAAAGGGTTAATACCAGCTGTTCCTCTGGATAAAACAGGCTTAATGGCATTTGGAGGCATATTAGGAGGTTCTGCCGGCGGTGTGGTAGCCGTGGGATATTCTTACCTCGTTAAAAATAAGGGATGGAACCGGCCAGAATTTATAAAAAGGATGACATTAGACCAGGTTTTTTTTTACGGGATACTCTTTGGGATATTTAGTATAGGGATTTATGTCTCAGGAGCGGCAGTGCTTTACACTAGAGGAATTGAGGTGACATCGGCTATAGATGCTGCCAAGGCGTTAGAGCCGCTGGTAGGCCCATTTTCCAAGTGGATATTCCTGGTAGGACTTTTTATGAGCATCTTTACTACCATAGGGGCTCTTGCCACCATGTTGTGCTATTTTCTTGCTGACATGGTTGGGATTTCACCAGATCTAGACGATACGAGGTTTAAGTTGATACTATTTATTAGTATCTTGGTGGCAATCCTGGGGCCTTTTTTAAGTGGTCTCCCAGCTATGCAGTATATGGTCTACGCTATGGTAATATTATTACTTGCAGGGCCCCTCATTATAGGGATATATCTCTATGTTGCCAACAGCAATCAAATCATGGGCAATTATACCAATTCCTGGGTTTTTAATCTCATTCTTTTTATTGCACTCGTCCTGAACTGCATAGGTGGCGTGGCTGCCTTCATAAAGTAATTGAAAGGATAATTTTATTTAATATTTTTTAAGGGGGTTAACATGGAAAAGGGAATAGCCAACCTAAAAAAAGAGGTAACCCTTATCATGATTCTTTGTATGGGCGTGGGAACTATTATTGGTGGGGATTACCTCATAGTTGCCCCTTTCATAATAGAGGCTTCGGGCCCAAGTACATTCCTTGCCTATCTCTGTGCAGGGGTTGTGGTGATCCTAATAGGCCTCTGTTACGGGGAGCTTCTGGCGAGTATGCCCAAGGTTGGGGGCGAGTATATCTATGTGTCTCGTGCCTTTAACAAGTTTGTCGGCTGGGTATTTGCCAGTGTAGCATGGCTCTGCTGGATGATGGTTATCGGGGTAAGCGGTATTGTTATCGGGGACTATATGTATAGCTTTTTCCCCTCCCTGGCCATACCCAGGTGGGTATGGGGGGTAACTAGTGTCCTTCTTATTGGCTATGTAAACTATTGTGGTATAAAATTATCCGGCATTATCGAGGTAATTCTTACTATCTCTATGACCTTGGCGCTCATTGCCTTTGCAGCGGGAGGCTTTGTAGGTGCAAATCCAGTTAACCTTACCCCCTTCTTTGTAAAGGGGATACCGGGCTTTCTTGGTGCTGTGGCCTTTGCGGTACTTTTCTATCTGGGTTTTCAAATGGCTGTTCAGGTGGCAGAGGAGCTTAAAATGCCCACAAAAGAGATGGGAAAGTTGATAATCTACATCGTGGTTATTGTAGGGAGCGTATTGGTTGTAACCACTTTATCTGCCGTGCTATGTGCTCCTTATACAGATATTGTAGCCCTGACAAAGGAAGAGTTGCCTGTCTCTCAAATAATTATACCTTATGTGGGGAAGGGAGGTTTTACTGTTATTACCCTCTTTGCTGGGCTCTTTGGGGCATTGACCACTATGCTGGGTGCCTATATCGTTACCCCTAGACTTGCCCTGGCCTTTGCTCGAGATGGGATCTTACCCAAGGTCTTTGAAGAGATACACCATAAGTACGGTGTGCCCCATTACGGGATATTTTTGGCAGGGGCTATTGGTCTTGCTGGGGTTTTTATAAGGGAATTGATTGACTGGGTTCAAGTAATAGTACTCATTGCACTTTTTGGAGCAGCCTTGGTATCCTTGACTTTACTTGTGCTCAGGAAGAAGGAACCGACCATGGAGAGGCCCTTTAGAACCCCTTGGGTACCATACCTCCCAATCTTGGTAATAGTAGTTTCCATCATCCTCTTTTTTGCCATGATTACAATGATCAAGCCATCCGCTTATATCCTACCTGGTGCATGGCTTATAGCATCTATCCTTGTCTACTTCTACCGGGAGAGGATAGGAGCTTTTAAAAAAAGACGGGAGGCACAGTGAAGGCTGCAAAGATTCTGATAGAATGTCTAAAAGAGGCGGGTGTTCAATATATTTTTTCCATTCCTGGCGGGCATATTGAGACAATCTTTGATACCCTATATGAGAATAAGGCAATCAAGTTGATATCCGTAAGACATGAGCAGGCAGCAGCCCATATGGCCGATGGTTATGCGCGGGCTACTGGAAGGCTTGGGATATGTCTTGGCACAGCAGGTCCTGGTGCCACCAACCTAGTAACAGGCGTTACTGAGGCCTGGGTTAGTTCCTCCCCTCTCCTTGTCCTTACTGGGAATATCAGGACTAAGGATTTTGGTAAAGGGGATCTGCAGGAGTTCGATACCCTTCCTGTTTTTAATTCTATAACGAAGAAAAGCGTAAGGGTAAGTCATCCTGAGAGGATGGCAGATGTTATAAAAGATGCTATAAGGGTTGCCACTACAGGAAGGAAAGGCCCTGTGCATTGCGAAATCCCTAGGGATATCCTGGAAGGAGAAGCTGATTTTGATGGATTTACTCTTTCCTCTTTTGATCCTCCTACTGGAAATCCTCGTGCTATTGAGGAAGTCGCTCGGATGCTTACCCTTGCCAAAAACCCTCTAATCTATGTGGGTGGGGGTGTTAAATGGTCACAGGCTGGAGAAGATGTACTTAGGCTTGCTCGCCTCTTGGGCTGTCCCGTTGTTACAAGCTTTATGGGGAAAGGGGCAGTACCAGAAGGTAACCCACTGGTTTTAGGGCTTGCCCTAAGAAAATTCCTTATGCTTCCTCAGGATGTAAATGATCTGATGCTGGCAATAGGATGTCGTTTTTCAGGTCCCTCTACTATGAAGTGGAGTATAAAGTTTCCTCCTGATATTGTCCATATCGACATAGACTCTAAGGAGATTGGCAAGAATTATCCAGTAAGGATAGGGATTATAGGTGATGCAAAAGAGAGCCTCTTGTCCTTAATTAAAGAGGTGAAGAGAATGGTATCTTCTAAGGAGAGAGAGGCTAGGATAGGGAAAATTGATGTTATGAGAAAAAACCTTTGGGGTTTAGGCGGTGAGAGCGGGGAGGTTCCAGCCCCTCAAAGATTGATAGAGGAGATAAGGCACTTCCTTAAAGATGATGCCATTGTAGTAACCGATGCCGGTAAACACCAGGCATGGTGTCTCCAATATTTCATGACGAAAAATGGAGGAGATTTCTTGACCCCCCTGGGTTTTGGCACTATGGGGTTTGGTTTTCCAGCGGCCTTGGGGGTAAAATTAGCCCATCCAGAAAAAGAGGTTCTCTGTATAACAGGGGATGGTGGTTTTGCCATGATGGACCAAGAGATGGAAACCGCGAAGAGATATGGGATAAATGTAGTGGTGGCAATCTTAAACAATAGGGGTACTGGTGCAATAAGACAGAGCCAGATGTCCCGTTTCTCTGGGAGGTACATAGGGGTGGACTATGAGGATATCAATTTTGCTAAGGTGGCCCAAGGTTTTGGTATCTATGGAGAAAGAATAGAGAATATTGGAAAGATCTATGATGCCTTGGACAGGGCCTTCGCAGCAGGTTTGCCTGCTATACTTGATATAGTCTTTGACGATAGAAGTGAGCTTGCCCCGATCTAAAAGGAGATAGATATGGGAAAGGATAGGGAGAGAATATACTACATAAATTTTCCACCCATCTTAGGTGAGGAGGAAAAAAGGGAGGTCATGGAGGTCCTTGATTCAAAGATACTTGTTAGGACCTATGGTACCAAGGCCTTTAAGCTAGAGGGAGAGCTTAGTAATTATTTTAATGTAAAGCATGTTATAACCTGCAACTCAGGTACTAGCGCCCTCCACCTGGCTCTAGCAGCCCTTGATATTGGGCCAGGCGATGAGGTAATAGTCCCACCTATTGGTTTTATCACAAGCTCGACCTCTGTGCTTTATCAGAATGCAATTCCCATCTTTGCTGATGTGGATGAGTATGGGATGTTAGATCCAGAGGATATAAGGAGAAAGCTCTCAGACAAGACAAGGGCGATTATTGTGGTACACCTCATGGGGCATGCTGCCCAGATGGATGCTATAATGGAGATAGCAAAAGAGCATAGCCTCTATCTCATCGAGGATGCAGCCCAGGCGATTGGCGCTAGGTATAAGGGAAGACTCTTAGGTACGTTAGGGGACGTAGGTTGCTTTAGTCTACATCAGAGTAAGGTAATAACAAGCGGTGAAGGGGGGTTTGTTATTACTGATACTGATAGACTAGCAGAGAAGATCTATTCCATATCTAACTTTGGGCGTCCTTTTGGGATCCCACATGCCTATAGCTATGTATACATGGGTTACAACTATCGCATTCCAGAGGTTTCAGCAGCCATAGCACTTGCCCAGATGAAGGGCATTAATAAGTTCATCGCGGCGCGGAAGAGAAATGCAGCCTATCTTACGGAAAGGCTCTCTAATCTCGAGGATAAAGGAATAAGACTTTTAAAGGCCCCACCTTGGAGTGATAGTGTTTGGTGGACCTATATCCTTACCCTGGAAGCTGAGCTTAAGGTGAGCATCCAGGAATTTATCTCTCTCTTGTTTAAAAAAGGGGTAGGGGCTATGGCTTTTGACAGGCCTGATAACCTCCAGGAATTCTATCTCGAGAAGAAGATCTACCCCCATTGTCTGTGCCCTTTTTCCTGTCCTTACTATGGTAGGGAGGTAGATTATAAGACTATGTGTCCAAAGGCAGAAAAGCTCTTGAAGGACAGAGTTGGCATACCAGGCTGTGAGCCTCACCTTAATAAGGAAGACTTGGATTATATAATTTCAGCCATCAAGGATGTGGTTGAGAAGTATAATAGATAATGATGGTTTTTTTATCGTCTTTTATCTATTCTTTATGGTTGGGAATCTGTGGGTTATAGTCTGACAGTATGCCTTTGACCCTAGGGCTAAGCATTCTAGAGTCCACTATGTAGGTAAATTGAAAGGAGGCCATTGTGGTTAGCAACATAGGTAAGAGAAAATTATCTGTCAAAACAAAGTTAGGTTATGGGGTCGCTGATGTTGGAGTTCAGATACTCCTGACAGGAACTGGACTTTACCTCTTAAATTTTCTTACAGATGTAGCCTTGCTAGGGGCGGCTTTGGCAGGTACAGCCCTATTTATATCCAAGGTTTGGGATGCCGTGAGTGATCCATTAATGGGAATTATCTCTGACCGTACCAAGAGCAGGTGGGGAAGGAGGCTACCCTACCTGCTCTTTGGGGCCTTTCCATTTGGATTTTCATTCTTTTTGGTCTTTACCAACCCTCATATAACAAATCAAACACTCTTATTCTTATATGCCATTGTGACATATATATTCCTATGCACTGTATATACAGTAGTTACCATCCCTTACCTCTCCATCTTACCTGAGCTTACAAAGGACTTTAATGAAAAGACCAGCATAGTAGGATACAAATCAATATTTACTATTTTAGGGGCTTTGATTGCAGGGGGTGCCCTCATGCCTGTGGTTGCCATCTTTAAAGACAAGTCCACCGGCTATATGGTAATGGGTGCTATATTTGGTGTTCTAGCAGCGCTTGTCACGCTGGTCCCCTTTTTTACATTGAAGAAATTACCTGTGTTTGAGACCGAAACGGAGCATTTTTCTATTAAAGATACCTTAAAGTTGTGTTTTAAAAACAAACCATTCCTAAATATCCTTACGTCATACCTACTGGTAATGTTTGCCGTAAGCATAATCATGTCTATGCTGATTTACTATATTATATACTGGCTTGAAATGCCAGCTACCTACATGACGCCAGTTTTTTTGATACTCATGATTACTGCAGCCATATTTCTGCCCCTATGGGTGAAAATAGGAGAAAAGATCGGGAAAAAGGCCGCCTATATTTTAGGGATGTCATTTTTAATAGTGGGAATGATTATTACATTTTTTGTACCCCAAGGTAAGATCTACTGGTTGTATGCTGCCGTGTTTATTATAGGTATCGGATTTTCGACAAACTATGTATTTCCCCACACAATCCTTCCTGACACGATCGAATACGATGAGCTCCTTACAGGCAAAAGGCGAGAGGGGATATATTATGGGATGTTTCAATTTATACAGAAGTTTGGCTTTGCCCTTGGTGTGTTTGTCTCAGGGTGGGGGATCAAGATAGCAGGCTATATCCCGAATGTCCCCCAGTCTCCCAAGACCCTTTTCGGTATAAAGCTACTCTTTGGCCCGATAAGCGCTTCTATTGTACTGGCAGGTCTTATTGTCCTCTTATTTTACCCTATTACCGCAGAGAAATACGAAGAGATCCTCTCTGGAGTAGAAAAGAGGAAAAAGAGCAATAACACTACTTCTTGAACTCAGCTTCTGCCTTTTTGATACTTGCTCCATCATGGACAACTGCTTTTATTGCCCTTATCATTGCAGGAGGGTTTTCATATTCCCATACATTTCTTCCCACCATAACACCAGCTGATCCTACCCTAACAACTCCTTTTGCTAGCTCTAAAAATTCTTTTGGTGTTTTTGTCTTTTCTCCTCCTGCCATTACTACGGGGACTGGGCAAGATTCTATCACCTCTTGGAAGCTTTTGGCACTCCCAGTATAATAGGTCTTAACTATATCTGCGCCCAATTCCGCCCCTACTCTTGCGGCATGTTTAACATAGGTTACACTAATTGGATTATCAGTCCCATCAGGATACACCATGGCTAGTAAAGGGATGCCCCATTTATCGCATTCTACTGAAACTTTGCCAAAGTCTCTCAACATCTCTGAGTCATACTTTGTTCCCAACAAGGTTCTGATAGCTATCCCAGTGGCCCCTAGTCTCACAGCATCTTGAACCTCGTCAATCAGGGTTGTTTTATCCCAGATCGGCCCCAGTAAGGGGGCTGTAGTGAGCTTCAAGATAAAAGGGACTCCTGCCTCAATGATATATGGGTATGCTGCCTTTAGATTGCCTTTGTGCAACATGATTGCATCTGGCTTGCCCTTGACCACCTTCTTTATTGTCTCTACTGGATCTACTAATCCTTTAACAGGCCCCATCATAGGGGCATGATCCATAGCTAGCACCACCATCTTTTTAGATTTTTGATTTATGATTCTACCCAACCTTATCTGTTTTCCAATTTCAGACATTTTTTATTCCTCCTTTAATGAATCTTCATTTTCTGTAAGTTTTAAGAAGGTATTTTTAAGCAAAGGGTATAGCCCTTTATATATATTGAAAAGCTTATCATACCTCCTATGGTTTTCCATGTTTGGCTCAATTATTTTCTCCACATGGACCATTAGCTCACTTGCCTCCCTTTGATCCTTGAATATATTTGTTCCCATGCCAGCCAACATGGCACCACCTAGTGCCCCAACTTCCAGCTCCTTGAGTTTTAAGAATCTTCTTCCAAGCACATCAGCCTTTATTTGATTCCATACCTCACTCTTTCCCCCACCACCTGCAACCCTAATCTCCTCTACCTTTATCTTGCTAGCCTTTTCAGCTATCTCCAGGATATGCCTTATTGAGTAAGCAACACCTTCCATGATTGCTCTTACAAAGTGAGCCTTGGTATGTCTTTCTGTTATGCCTATAAATAACCCCTTTGCATTTGGGTCCCATATGGGTGATCTTTCGCCGATAATATAAGGTAAGAATATCAAATTATCTGCACCAGGCACTACAGAATCTGCTTCCATATCCAAGAGCGTGTATGAGGAGAGCCCAGGTATTTGATTTGCTATTTGGGCTTCTATTTGCCCAAAGGTATTCCTAAACCATTTAAGAGAATATCCACCAGCTGATGTGCCCCCACCTATAAAGAAGAGGTCAAATATAGGCCCAACCATCAGGCCTTCATCAAAGGCAAAATTTTTTGACATCACTCCGATATTATCTGCTGTTCCACACATATCGTTTGCCCTACCATGTTCTACCATGCCAGAGCCAATACAACAGCAGGTACCATCCATCCATCCAGTCACAACCGGTGTACCTTGACAAAGGTCTGTAATATTTGAGACCTCTCTTGTTATCTTGCCAATAATATCAAAGGAGGGATGAACATCAGGTACAATATTCATGGGTATGCCCAAAAGATCGAAATATTCTTTATAATATTTATTGTCTATAAGGTTTACTAGGCCTGCTGCACTCAAACTGTCAGTAGCAAAACTGCCGGTCAATTTGAAATTGATAAAATCCTTGGGTTGAAGGACCTTATCAGTTTTATCAAGTAGTTCGGGCTCGTTTTCCTTAATCCATAAGAGCCTACAGGGACTAAATGATGAATCTACAGGTAAAGGATTACCAGTAAGCTCAAATCTTTTTTGATCGTTTAGGTTTTTCATTATCCACTGGGCTTGTTTTGTAGCCCTTCTGTCCTGGAATGTAATTGCCCTTCTTAAAACATTTCCAGAGCTATCCAAGAAGACATGGCCATAGCATGGGCCGCCTGCCCCGATCCCTTTAATATCTCTAGGATCTATTCCAGATGCATCCAATACCTCTTTTAGAGTCTCTACCACAGCATTCCACCAATCCTCAGCGTCTTGCTCCGCATAAGATGGATAAGGGGTATAAAGGGGATATTCTTTAGAGGCGAGGGCAACCCTATTACCATTTGTATCAAAGATACCAGTCTTGCATGCTGTTGTACCTAAATCGATTCCTAGGAGATAATCAGCCATTATGATCACCTTTCTTATATTATTACTACCTTTTTTAACCCTTCTTTATTGATGGATATGTCAATAGCCTCCTTAACTTTGTCCAAGGAATAGTACCTATGAGTGATAAGTCTTTTCGCATCTATTCTTCCTGTAGATATAAGCTTTAGCGATTTATGAAATACATCAGGACCGAAAGATTGGGCACCTACCAGGGTTAGTTCCATATAGTGGAGCAAATCGGTTCCTATCTCTATGGTTGATCCACCTGGACACCCTCCAAAGAAGGTTACTGTCCCGCCCCCTCTTACCAGCTGAAGGGCCTGTTGATAAGTCTTAGTGCTTCCGATGGCCTCAATAACCACATCAGAACCCCTACCTTGTGTTAGCTCCCTGATGCACTCTCCAGGGTCCTCAGTCCCGGCATCTATCACCTCATCAGCCCCAAACTCCTTGGCATACCTTATTCTTTTTTTGTCCATGTCAATCATAATAACCCTGCCTGCTCCTGCGACCTTAGCTAGCTGGAGGAGCATTAATCCAATCGGGCCTGCTCCAAGTATGGTAACATCCTCCCCCATTCGGATCCTAGACTTGGCTATGCCATTGAAACAACATGCTACAGGCTCAGTAAGTGCGGCTTCCTCAAAGGATAAATCAAGTGGCATCTTAGCTACCCTGGATGCAGCGTTTTCTCCTGGTACCTTGATATATTCAGTAAACCCCCCGGGGGTTATCCAGGAAAAAGGCGCCTTCTCGCAAAAACGATAGTTTCCAATCCGGCAGGCATAGCAATTTCCGCAGGGCACATAGGGCGAGACTGCAACCCTATCGCCCTCTGATACCCCCTTCACATCCCTTCCAACTTCTGCCACCTCTCCTGCTATTTCGTGCCCCAATACGAAAGGTAGCCCATGAAGGTCAATCAGGAAGTGACGTCCCCTTAGCGCTACCTTTACATCTGTAGCACAGAGAGCGCATGCTCTAACCTTTATTAGGAAATCACTATCGCCTATCTGGGGTCTATCGATGTCTGTTACCCTTATGTCGTTTGGTATTGAAAAAAGTGCAGCTGCTTTCATTATTACCTCCTTTGTTAAGGGTCAAATGATTCTGTCTACATATTATATAAAAATACTTCTATATAAGAAATATACCATATTCGAAATTATTGTCAAGAAAATCTTTGCACCTTTATGCAATCATTCAGGCACAAAGGCACAAAGTAAAGACCTGAATAATATCTTAAGAAAACTCTTCAGTAGCAGCTCTATACTTATGGGCGGCTTATAAAGCCTTACTAATTTTTTGTTCCTATGTGCCTGTGGGCATCTCGGATAAGAACTGTTTACCTAACCATGTTGTATGATGTACGTGGGGCGATTGCTTTGCACAGGAGGCATAGGCAGGCCTTTGCCACTTTGTGCCTTGCAATCTCGTGCTTCACTGAAGGGTTACATAGGATTTTCAGTGGGGGAATCTTTTGTATTGGCGGTCAGGAAACGATCGTATGTCAATAACAGCGAGTTTGCAAACTAAAAGACATGAATGTTAGTCATATAGGTTTTAAGTATTCGCTAATTAGTGGATGATGCCAGTAGTTCATTGTCCGTTGTCAGTTGTTACTCAAAAGAGATACGGGTGGAGATTATTTAATGACCAGGACAGAGTTGAAGATTTTTGCAACAAACTACTGACAACTATCGACGGACATTAACAGTTAGTGTATAATATAAAATATTTTTTGATACAGGGAAGGGTCTAAGTATGGATTCAATGGAAGAATATCTCAAACCAACCTTTACTATTGATTGCGATAATAAAAGGATAATAGATACTGCACAACATCTTACTGCT
>JAGGYK010000184.1 GCA_021162585.1 Deltaproteobacteria bacterium | reverse complement strand
CTTACATCCACCTTGTCTATCAGAATTGATGGTGTCAAGACATGACCAAAACCCCTCAAGTCATCTCCTATAGCTAACACCCTGGAGAATATCTCACGTATGTTGCCTGATATTGTGGCTTCTCTTACTGGGTGAATGATATCGCCACCTTGGATGAGAAGACCGCTTACACCTATAGAAAATTCTCCTGATATAGGATCAGACGTATGCATACCCATAATATCGGTAACTTTCAATACTTGCTTTAGCCCCTTTAATGCTTGGGTAAGACTATTAGTCTCCATTGGAGGCGGGTACATACAAAGATGTCTTATTCCTGACACAGGCGCCTGCCTGTAACTGGTCCGCAGGGAGTTTCCTGTAGATGATTTGTTTGCTACTCTACCCCAGTAAGTATCATAGACAAAGCCAGTTACCACACCGCAATCTACCAAGGTGGTCTTTTTGGACGGCATACCTTCTCCGTCAAAACTACCTGCATCTTCTGCCCTTGGATCAAAGGGGTTATCGAATATAGTAATGTTAGAAGAAAAGACCTTCTTCCCGAGTTTGTCAGCAAGGAAAGACTTCCCCTTTATCACATTTTCTCCCAAAAATGCATTTGACATAAAATCCAGGATTTGTGCTGCCATCGTGTTATCAAATAAGATTGGCATCTTTGTTGTGGCTATATGCTTAGCGCCAAGCATTTGTGTTGCTTGCTTAGCTGCTCTTCTACCTACTTGCACTATATCCAACCCATCCCAGTAATGACTAAGGTCAGAATCAAAACCTGTCTGCATATCCTGAGAATCCTTGGCCATAACCTCAGTAAATGCACGGACTTGTGTATACATATTTGAGATATCTATACCAATAGAGTTTACTATATGAACCCTACCTACACTCTTTGAATAAGATGCTTTGCGTACCTGGGCTATACGTTCATCTGCATCCGTAGAAGCTGCTTCCAGTTGTGTGGCTTTTTGGATACAATCATCTACAGTGGCATCTAAAACTGCCTTATCATAGATAGGTATCTTAGTATACCCATCACTCGCATAAGGGATGACATTATTTCTATCCTTAAATTGATTTTTAGCAGATTGAATGGCAGCATCTATTAATTCGTTTGATGGATCAGCACTATAAGCAAAGCCCATACCTCCATCTATAATGACCCTGAGCCCTATGCCAGATTCTAAACATCTATCTAGGCAGGAAACTTCCTCTTTTTTTGACTCTACATTTATATTATCTATCTCGGCTGCAAATATCTCGAAGGCCATGACTGATCTAGCCTTTAACAAACTTATTGTTTTCGATATCTTATCCTCTATATTCATATCCTCTCTCACCTTTTAAAGATAGCACATCAAGGCCACCTCTCTACAATCAGGGAAATACGGACAATTTATGCAGTCTGCCCATATCTTGTGGGGCAATTCAGCTTTGTCTACCTCAGAAAATCCAATCCTTTTAAAAAAGGATGGTACGTAGGTAAGTGTAAATAGCCTTTTTAATCCCAACCCTCTGGCTTCATTAATACATGCATTTACCAGAGAAGTACCATTTGTTTTTCCCTGATCTTGCTGCCTTATT
The DNA here is from genome assembly GCA_021162585.1 of Deltaproteobacteria bacterium. GTDB lineage: Bacteria > Desulfobacterota > Desulfomonilia > UBA1062 > UBA1062 > JAGGYK01. The sequence continues at coordinate 3,034 of JAGGYK010000184.1, read as the reverse complement.
GCCAGAGTCCTGATCTCTCCCAAGTCTTCCCACGTGATAGAAAGGGCACAGCACCCTATAATATCGTTTTCACCATCTAAGACCCAAAAATCCCTCAGAAAGGTATACAAAGAATTAAGAGATCTTGGTAACATTAGCCCCTGCTTAACAAACGGGTCTATTAGTGGCTTTATCTTAAGAACATCGCTGGCAGTGGCTTTTCTGATCATAAAAATCTCTCCAAGCACTTATCCCAACAACAAACATCTAGCATTTTGGCACAATATATGGTATAAATTAGGTAATCATAACACAACATTCCATTACTCCATAAAAGTTTTACGCAGGGGACAAAGCATTTTTGTAACCATGAATGATTACAAAACCAATAAGTGTCATTATAAGCTTATCCTTTACATTAAGTCCTGTTTACTAATTCTTTTGCATGTGCAACTACAGTATCGCTTGGATTGACCCCACCCATCATCCTTGCTAATTCCATAACCCTCTCCTTGCCTGCAACTCTCTTTATATAAGACGTAGTGGTACCACCTGATACACCCTTTGATATAACCAGATGTGTATCAGCCAAGGATGCCAACGAATGAAGATGAGTCACCACTATCGTCTGGGTGCCCCCAGAGATCTCTTTTAACCTGTTTGCCATCATTATAGCTGTCTCGCCACTTATTCCTGAATCTATCTCATCAAAGACCATAGTGGCATCTTGAGATTTTCTTTGATGCACCTTTAGGGTAAGCATAATACGGCTCAACTCACCGCCAGAGGCAATCCTGGCAAGCGGGAGCATATCTTGGCCTACATTTGTGGAAATCATGAATTCCCCCCTTAATGCCTTGCTAGGCAAAATATTTTCTATATCACAATTTATGCTATTCTTGTCAAATACAGACCCATCTGATTTCTGAATAGAAAATTTCGTATTCCCCATACCTAATTTAGCAAGGTCATAATTGATCAATGTACATAATTTTTTTCCAAATGATTCTCGTGTGTGAAGAAAAGACCTTACCTCTTTTATGTATGAGGAAAAGGCATTTTCAAATTCATTCTTTGCATCATCTATTAGAAATTTCCCGTCATCTATCATCGAAAGGCGGGCTTCTAGTTGTCTAAGGATATTTAAAAGTCCTATCTCATCTGTGTTATACTTACGTTTAAGTTCGCCTATTGTGTGCAATCTTGATTCTAATTCTTGAATCCTCACATGGTCAAAATCATATCCCTTGATCCTGTCTTTTAGATTATAATTTATTTCTTCAATTTGCGCTATAATACTATCTATGCCCTTGATAACTTCGCCAATATCCGGGTCAATAGCCAGCATATTTGTAAGTAATCTGCGTACTTGACCAGCAAGATCCATGACAGATGAGCCACCAGAATATAATATGTCTATTGCCATTAGAGCATCTTGCTTTAGATTTGCGGCTCGATGGCCTATATCCAACTCCTTTATAATCTTTTCCTCTTCTCCTTCAGATATGCGGGCAGAGGTCAGCTCTTTTACTCTGTATTCCAAGTCTATTTTTTCTGCCTTGGCGTCTTCTATCATCTTTTGAATGTTTAATAGTTTTTCTTTAGCTAACAAGAGATTATTGTATGCTTCAGCTATTTTATCTCTTTGAATGCCTGCCATTTCTTCTAGTATATGCATCTGCTGATTTGGATGAAGAAGGTCCTGATACTGGTGCTGCCCATAGATATGTATCAGTACCTGTGCAAGCTGTGCAAGCTTCGAGGTGGTTGCAAGTTCACCATTGATATAACACCTATTTTTACCAGTATTATATATCTCTCTTTTAAGAACGATCTCTTTACCAGGAAGGGTAAATAAGGCCTCGATAATTGCCTTTTCTCTCTCAGGTCTAACTATGTCACTGCTGGCCTTAGCCCCCATCAATAGTTTTAGGGCATCTACAATCAATGACTTGCCTGTACCCGCCTCCCCTGTAATACAATTGAGCCCTTTTCCAAGCTCGATTTCTATCTCATCTATTATTGCTATGGAGGAGATTTTTAATAGATCTATCATCTCTCCTGCCACTTAAGCTTAGTTCGCAATACCTGAAAGTAGTCTCTTTGAGGAGATCTCATAAGTATAGTCTTGTGTCCAGCCTTTTTTACCAACAATTTATCACCACCCTCCATGGGGTATCCTCTTTGCCCATCAAGGGTTAAGTATATATTATCAGAGGACACCTGGGCATTCAAGATGATTTCTACTTCTTGAGAATCGGGTAACACAATACTCCTGTTGGAAAGTACATGGGGACATATTGGGGTAAGTATAATAGCAGGCACATGTGGATAGACTATAGGCCCATGGGCTGCAAGATTGTATGCAGTAGACCCAGTTGGTGTGGAGAGTATAAGACCATCTGCCCTGTAGCGAGTAATAAATGTGGTATCTACCCACACCTCTATCTCAATGATCCTTGCAAGGGCCCCTTTGTTTATAACAGCGTCATTTAATACTATCTGGCTAGCTATTATCCTGTCATCCCTTATCAGAGTAGCTTCGAACATAGTCCTTTCGTCTCTTATATACTCATCATTTAAGATAGCCTCAATAGCACCCTCTACCTTGTCCTCTGTTACCTCTGCAAGGAAACCTAGGCTACCCATGTGAGCTCCAAGTATAGGCACATCTCTGCGGCTAGATAGCCGAGCAGCCCTAAGAAGTGTGCCATCACCACCAATGGCCACTAAAAGATCAGCGTTACTCCATACATCTTCTGTGTATTCATGTTCCAGATAGGCTGCTATATGATCTTCAATCAAACATGAGATGTTTTTTTTCTTAAGCCAATCTATTACCCTTGCTGCAAGAGCAAGCGCCCCCCTATCATCCTCTTTGCATATAATACCAATTTCATCTATATTCATTTAATCTACATATACAGGTGGGTATGTAGATTTGTCTAGATAAAATTGAATCTAGTTTGGTCTGCGCACTAGAGGAAAGAAATTGCTTTAATTCCAATATGTTGTAGAATTTTCCAGGACGTTTATATGAAAATAGGGGTCAGGG
>JAGGYK010000258.1 GCA_021162585.1 Deltaproteobacteria bacterium | reverse complement strand
TGAGACGGGGGAGACAGCGGACTGGGATGTTGTTTTGTTTTCATCCTTCAGTGTCTCCGACAGGACATGGGGGCTATATGAAAATAGGCACAAAGCTTTGTAGGGGCCTTTTGCCCTCATCGGCCCGCTTAAGGGAACGGGTCCTACATTGTGATACGTTCATTTTCATCCTTCGTTGTGAGCGTGGATCGCTCATACGCGTTTATATGAAAATAGCTGTCAGCTTTCAGCGGTCAGCATTCAGCTGTAGGGGCCTTTTGCCCTCATCGGCCCGTTCAGGGGAACGGGCCCTACATTGTGATACGTTCATTTTCATACTTGGTTGTGTCCGCTAGGCCATGGGGGTTTATAAGAATATTTGGACCCTGGTATCATAATAGTATATTCTTTTACTAAATAGTTGTGATGTCCTTTTGGTTTTATTTAAGATAAAGCCTGGATATATCGTTATATAGAATAAGATGCGAAAGTTTTTGGCTATCTTAGTTGTTAGTCTGGCATGCTTTTCTAATGCATGGGCACTTATATATGTAGAACAAAGCGGGGTCTATCTCTACTATCCCAAAGACGAAAATACTATTGCTTCCAGCTTGAAGGATAAGATCCCGGGAATGCTTGAGTTTTTAAAAGAAAGAGGACTCAATATCACAACTCCTGTCCACGTTATACTGGACAGTGAAATGGATATCCCTATGGTTAATGTGCATATGACCCCTCACAGGGAGATACGTATCCCTTTGAGGGCGCCAGGTGTACTGGAGGAGGGGTATCTAGAGCCTGACCCATGGGCATATTTCCTTTTTAAAGGACTTTGTCTCCAGGGTATATATGGCCTTCGTTCAGGCATCCCAGGCCTGGCCCATAATGTCTTTGGCGAGATTATATCTCCCAATATGGTTATCCCTCCATGGGTTGAGGATGGAATATGCTACCTTCTATACTCAATCTATCAGTCAGGTATAGTGCAGGATCCATATGATATGGCCATATTTAATACATCTGCACCGCCTGACATATCCAAGATGAGTAACCATCCTGGTATCTGGCCTGGGTACTACGGGTATAAGATCTACGGAAGACCATTTATTTCCTGGCTCTACAAGACTTATGGATGGAAAACAATCCTAGACTTTATACAGATACATGGTAGCGGCATAGTCCCTATAGAGATAGATCTCAAGGCGAAAAAGAGCTTTGGTAAGATGTGGCCGGCCCTTTTGGAAGAGTTCAGGGCCACACTAAATGTGCCTGTAAACAAAGGGGATGGTCTTTTGATAACAGGCTATTGGCCTTACCCCCTTACCTACTGGAATGTCTCTGGTATATATCCAGGAATCAAAAAGACAAGGTTTAGGGGTAGATATGGCTACATAGACGACAAAGGTTTTCTCTGGATATCTGAATATGATAGAGATGGGGCATTCAAGGTGATCCAATATAGAAAAGGGGTAGCTAGGACTTTAGACATCAAGCACATGTGGGATCCAGGGCCTGGTGGTATTGCAGTGACGAGAAAGGGCAATGTCCCGTGGCTGGTTGCGATATCCTCTGAAGACAGTCCTGTTCCCAAGTTAGGGGATCTTTCCAGAAATATTTCGTATAAATTAATCCCTGCCCCTGCAGGAGTGCTACAGGTCTCTGGCCCTGTTCGGGACCACCTCGGACGGATAGCAATAGCAGCAAACACAGGTGGAAACTGGGATATCTGGGTCTATGATAAGACCTGGCAAAGGATCACAGATGCTCCATCTATAGAGATAGACCCGTGGTGGGCTGGAGACACACTGGTCTTTGCCTCTACCATATCCGGCAGATTCCAGATACATACTGCATCCATGAGGCAACTTACCAGCTCTCCACATGCTGCTGTTCTCCCAAGAGGAAGGAACTACCTTTGCCTGACCGATAAAGCCTGGGAAATAAAGGAATATACTCCAGGTACAGAGAAACCTCTACATACGATATCCACTACAGATATCAGTGTGCCTCAGGAAAGAGCCCCCCTCAAATCCAAGGCATATACACCTATTCATAGCATATGGCCTGACTATGTGATGCCAAATCTCTATATAGGCCCCTCAGATGTACAGATAGGTCTTGCTACCTCTGGAAGGGATGTAACAGACAGGTATACAATAAGTGCTGCCCTGCGTTATTCTTCTGATCTGGACTATGGATCATTTAGGATAGGCTCTACGATAAAAGCATTTGGCCTGCAGGCATCACGATATCCTCTATCCTATGATCCTGATCTTGGACCAAAGGTAGAAGAATCCAGATACGAGGGCAAGGTTTACTGGATGCCCCTTGATAAAGATTGGCTTGAATTGTCTTTAAATGGACTCATATTTAAACCCCTTGATGGTGGAAAAAGAGACCATGATATCTGGGGCGCGATCTGCCTGGACAAGTTCTATGAAAATATCGCCTTCTGGGGCAGGGTAGAGGCCTACTCAGGCGGTATGAAGTCCCTTTATGGGGGGGCTAGCTTCTTAATAGGTAAGGAGATTTATAGTACATTTTATATTCAAGGGGGGAAGACATGGAATGGTTATATCCCCGGGCATGGCTCATACCGAGTGGGAGGGGATATTGGGGAAGGGTATTTTACAAAGAGACCATCCAGGCTATTCTCTTTGAGGGGGTTTGGTTCAAACATACTTGAGGCAGGAAAGGCCATTACTGCAAGCTCAGAGGTCTATTGGCTTCTAATCAACTTACAGAGAGGATATAAGACCCTACCTTTATTTCTTCACAAGATAAGGTTAGGGACATTCCTGGATGCAGGGGCCTGTTCTGATCACATGTCAAAGGACGACCTGCTAGTTGGAGCAGGCCTGGAACTGGTCACATCCATGGAAATCGCGTGGGGGAATTTATCTGTGTTCAAGATGGGCCTTGCCTGGCCTGTGAAGCAGCCTAAATATCTGGATGAAGAAGGACCTATCTTTATCATTCTATTAGGACGCCCCCTGTAAGAAAGCCAGATCGTTTGATATCTTTTTCTGTCAAGCTTGACGCAGCCGTAAAAAGTCGGATTCAGTGTATATGTCATTTCGACTGCAGGGAGAAATCTTGTCTTTTTAGCATGTTATAGAATAAAGATTTCTCGCTTTGCTCGAAATGACAAATTATTGTGACTTTTTACGAAGGCATCAAGATTGTGATAACCTCTTTTTGTTAATATCCGTTTTTTAGGGGTAGTATGTTGTTTAGATTCAAATTATTTGATTAACAATTTACAACGGACAATGGACTACTGACATCGCCCTCCTTTTGGCCCTTGTGCGATATGGAAAAATAATGGAAAAAAATAGAAAATATTTTCCCTTCTTAGGGCTTGTAGAATTAAATTTCATTTTATGCTGTTATGGTTTTGCTAATTATTACGAACGGTTAAATGTCTGGACACATTGGCATAAAAAGTGCTATTATGTATAAATTGAGAAAGAAAACACAAATCTAAGGAGGCAACATGAGAAAATTCTGCTTAATAATTTCAGTTATAGGGGTCTTTTTGTTTATTGTCGCAGGGACTTCAAATGCAACGACAATTGATTTTGGGGACAATGCTTATTATTGGACAGGGTGGCCGAGTTCAAATTCAGATGGATATGGTGATGATAATCTGAAGGATACCATTGGAACCCCACAAATTTCAGGTGGGTCTGTAACTATAGAAAATGGCAAATTAAACAGTGTTACTATCAGGTATAGCAATTCTAGTAGCCTTGTAGCCCCTGGTGATTTATTCATTGACCTTGGTGGAAACCTATATTGGGATTATGTGGTGGATACCGATGCAGCGGGTAATAATATCTATTCATTCGGGGATACACAGTTTGCACTGAACTACAATTACTATGATCTATCAGATACTACATGGGGAAGTCATCCCGGCTATGTCATCCGAAATGATCATCCTGTTCTCTACAACAATGCAACCCTTGGTATAACTCCCAACGGGACTGCTACTATCGACAGCGGTATGTCTGTTGGAAGTGATCTTACCTTTACTTATTCTGACTTAAATCTGGACTTAGACGGCGCATCTTCTTTCATCATAGGCTGGACAGTTAATTGTGCTAATGATGTGCTATACGAGCCAGTTAACACCCCTGTCCCCGCACCTACTACCTTACTGCTGGTGGGAAGTGGCCTGCTTGGCCTGGTCTCTTTTGTGCGTAGAAAAAAGATACTGTAGATAAGATAAAATCATGGCCCCTAAATATTTAGGGGCCTACTCCATTTATCATTCTTGAGTAAACCTCAATATAATATTTCAAGCCCTTAGTCGAACCCCCATTTAGGTTCCCTCTTTTCAAGAAACGACATAGCGCCTTCAAAGGCATCTTTGCTTGTAATGATCTCTTCAAATATCTTAGCGCTAAATTCATACCCGCCCAAGCCTTGGTTTATGGCCTCCTTTGTGAATCGAATGGCAAGAGGTGATGCCTTGCGCATCTTAGCGATCATGGCAAAGGTAGCTTCCATTAGTTTGTCATGAGGGGCTACCTGATTGACTAGGCCGATTCTTAGAGCCTCCTCAGCAGATATACGCTCACATGTCATGATCAGCTCCTTGGCCTTTGCCCTGCCTACTTCGTCAGCAAGCCTGATCATTGCATAAGGGCATGTAACGCCTCGCAAAGGCCCGATAAAACCAAACTCGGCCCTATCTGATGCAATGATAATATCACACATCAGCGCATATTCCGCACCATGGCCTAGTGCATATCCGTTTACTGCTGCAATAGTAGGTTTTGCACAGTTTATAAGCTTGATAATCGGGGATTTTCCTGACTTGGCATCCAACTCTTGACGAATCATGGTGATGGCCTTTTGAGGATCACTGAAATCTGCTCCTGAGGAGAATATATCATTACTGCCTGTAAGCACAACAAATCGGATATCTTTGTCTGTTTCTACCGCATCAATCGCCTTTCCTATCTCCTCGGAGAGTTCAAAGGATATCGCATTTTTTTTCTTGGCACGGTTAAGCCTTATAATTGCCACATCTTTATTCTTCTCATATAAAATATTTTCAAATGCCATCTGAATTTACCCTCCCCCTGATTTTTCTTTATTCCATCAAAAATCTCTAAGCGTGCAAAAGCCTATACACTGACCAGAATTTTTAACACTTCAGTTTTACTGCAGCTGGCATTGATAGTCAATTGTAAAGCAGTCTGAAGTATCCCCACGAGACAGTGCTCATGGATCTGCAAATCTATCAATGGGGTAACTCCTGAAGGCCTTTAGCTTGAAATAAGTAGCACTTTATAGTATAATTTAAGATGAGTGTAGACAAAGAAAACAGGTGATCATAAAGGTATGTAGTGTAGTGCAAAGTTGAGGTTGTTATCCTAAAGTTTAAGATCAGAATCCTATACTTAGGCTGTTTTCTTTAGACATTTTTTGTGTTTTCATACTAAAAGGAGGTGTAATAATGGGTAGAGAAGATATATGTTTCATGTCTGCCACAGAGCTGGCCTCAGCTATTAAAGCAAAAAAACTCTCTCCAGTTGAGGCAGTAGATGCCATCTTAAAACGCATCGAGAGAATTAATCCTAAGATCAATGCCTTTGTGACCTTACTGGCTGATGAGGCCCGTGATGCAGCAAAGAAAGCTGAGCAAGAAATATATGAGGGGAAATACTTAGGCCCTCTACATGGGATACCTGTCTCTATCAAGGATAATACCTTTACACAAGGGGTGAGGACCACCTTTGGCTCAAAGCTCTATAAAGATTTTATCCCTGATGAGGACTGTGCATTTGTAGAGAGATTAAAGAAGGCGGGGGCCATTATCATAGGTAAAACAAATTTGCCTGAATTTGGCTTGATAGCAACGACCGACAACCCAGTCTTTGGCCCTACTAAGAATCCATGGAATATGGCCAAAACTCCGGGTGGATCCAGTGGTGGTGGTGCTGCTGCCGCTGCTGCAGGGTTAGGCCCACTTCATCATGGAAACGACGGGGGTGGATCTATCCGTATCCCATCCAGCTTCAGCGGGGTATACGGGCTAAAGCCCCAATTCGGTCGAGTCCCACGTTTTCCTGCGCTCCATGGGTGGGAGACCCTGTCTGGTGAGGGGACCATTACACGAACAGTGGAGGACGCAGCCCTGCTTTTAACGACTATGGCTGGTCCGGATGATAGAGACCGATATTCACTGCCAGCCCAGAACATGGGGCTCATGGAGACACTTAAAGAAGACATAAAAGGGCTCAAAATTGCCTGGAGTCCGACCCTTGGCTATGCCACTGTTGATCCTGATGTTTTGGAAATCACTAAGAGAGCCGCGCTTAAATTCCAGGGGTTTGGATGTGAGGTAGATGAAATATCACAGAGCTTAATGAATATTGAATATGACTGGCTTGTGATTGTTGCAAGCGAGACTGTAACAGCCTTGGAGGATAAAAGGCAGGAATGGGAAAAGATTATGTATCCCCACTACAAGCCCTTCATCCCTTTGGCCGATGCTCTAAAAGCCAGAGATTTTGCTTTGGCCCAATTTCATCGAGAGGATCACTGGAGGGAAGCAAGAAAGATCTTTGAGACCTATGATATTCTTTTAACACCCACCACCCCGGTGACTGCATTTGATATCGGGATAATGGGTCCTGAAAAGATTGATGGTAAAGATGTTGCGCCAACAGCCATAGCAGCCTTTACAATTCCTTTCAACTTTAGCGGCCAGCCTGCTGCAACAATACCCTGCGGTTTCACACGAGAAGGATTACCTGTAGGCCTACAGATCATAGGACGGCGGTTTGATGAGGCTACAGTAATCAGGGCCTCTGCCGCCTTTGAGAGGGCATTCCCATGGGCAGATAAAAGACCTTATCTGGAATAACTGTTAGGTGCTCAAAGTCGCAATAAATTTTTACTGATGTTGTTTTGAGAAATAAGAGGTAAAGTTATGAAACAGGTAGAAATTATATCAAGTGCCTTGGAAAAATTGAGCACTAATTGGAAAAGACAGCATCTGTTAATCGGTTTTGATGGTTTTGTTGATGAGATCATTCACATTGTTGATGAACGAAAAAATTCACAAGAATACAAACGTATCCCTACAATTAAAGACTTTGCAAAACGAATAGCTGACGCTGCGGGGCTAAGCGCTAACATCGAACTTGTACCAACTCAAATAAAACTGGGTGGGAATGGGCCGATTATGGCAAATGCCTTGATTGAACAGGGATATGAAGTTACATATATAGGGGCCCTTGGAAAAGAGGAGATTCACCCGGTTTTTAGAGAATTTGCATCATCTTGTAAAAATGTTATTTCATTGACGGACCCAGCACACACCGAAGCCCTTGAATTTTTCGATGGAAAATTGTTGCTTGGAAAAGTAAGCTCTCTTGTGGATGTAAGTTGGGATTCATTATCAAAGCTTATACCTCAAGAAGAATTAAAAGCTCTTCTCTCATCCAGTTCGCTGATCGCATTCACTGATTGGACACTCCTTCCGGAGATGAATTCAATATTGAAAGGATTTTATCAATATATTGCTGAATCTCCTGAAAAACCCGGAGTTTTTATTGATCTGGCGGATCCAAAAAAACGAACAAAAGATGATATAAGAGGGATATTAAGGCTGATTCAAACAATGGAAGAAAATGCACGGGTAATCTTTGGGATGAATACTAACGAGTCATCTATAATTGCTTCGATTTTATCCATCGATGAGTCAGATATAACCTTGCGAGCTGCAAAGATTCGAGAAAAATTAAATATTTCTCTGGTGGTTATTCATCCTACTAATGGAGCTGCGGTTGCTTCTAAGGGTGAAGCATGCTGGGTGGATGGTCCCTATACCTCGAAACCGATGTTAACAACCGGTGCTGGTGATAATTTCAATTCCGGATTTTGTAATGGTTGGTTAACGGGAATGACTCCAGCAGAATGCCTTGCCGTCGGCGTTTGCACATCAGGCTATTATGTTCGCAATTGTTATTCTCCAAATCGTTCGGAATTGATACAGTTTATGGAAGATTGGCTTGCTAAATAAGGAGAAGGGAGATGTATGTTTCGGTGTAAAGGCAGACTTAGTCTCTCTATCATGATCAGCAAGCTACTTCTTAACCTCTGGTATTTTATGCGTCCCTTTAGATATTTCACACCCCTGGATTGGCGTAGAAGTGCGTAAAGTTTCTCTCAGGGTATCAATATAGTAGGAACAATACTTGATAAATTTTTCGGTAAACTCCAGCTTAATTAATAGATAACCATACGGGCGTGGGCATAAGCTTTATGTAACTTACAGGTAAAAAAAGCAGGCCATTAGGTGGCCTGCTAACTATGAGGAGGTTTCTACGGGGAATAAACCGTTAGAATCCTTAATTTTTGTATCGACATAAGATAGAAATACTTTAATACTTTTTAGATAAAATTTTTTTATTAACACTTTTTATGCTATACTGAATACATGAGCGAGCAGAGGGTAAGCTCTCCCTTGGCAAATAGGATAAGGCCTTCTAATATAGAAGATCTTATAGGTCAGCCAAAGGCAACGGCCTTTATTAAAGGGATTTTTGAAGGCTTAAGGGAATCTGCGGCTCTATGGGGTCCACCAGGGACTGGAAAAACGAGTATTGCTAATATCTTACGGGGCCGTGCTAGAGATTCCTTTGTCTTTCTCAGTGGTGTTACCAGTGGAATTCAGGAGATAAGACAGATTATACAACAGGCAAAAAGGACAGAGGCCGCGCCTGTTGTATTCATAGATGAGGTCCATCGATTCAATAAGGTCCAGCAAGATGCCTTACTGCCTTATGTGGAAAATGGCACAGTTATACTTATAGGTGCTACTACAGAAAATCCATCATTCTCAATAATCCCTCCATTACTCTCAAGGGTAAGGGTTATTGTTTTAGAGCCTTTAGAGCCCGAGGAGATAGAAGTTATTCTTTATAGGGCAATAAAGACAGATACATGGATACACTCTTTAAACAAGAGTGTATCAGATGAGTGTATCCGTGCCATATCTAGATCTGCCTATGGAGATGCCAGGGCAGCCCTTAACACGTTAGAACTTATAATGGCAAGGATAGATAAAGATCAGATAGGGCTTTCCGATCTTGATGGGCTAATAGAAAGACCTTTGTACCATGATAAGGCAGGGGATGCACACTATGATCTTATATCTGCATTTCACAAGAGTATCCGGGCAGGCGATGTAGATGCTAGTATATACTGGTTGGGGAGGATGTTAGAGGCTGGAGAAGATAGGCTCTACGTGATCCGTAGGATGATCAGAATTGCGTCTGAAGATATCGGTAATGCAGATCCAAATGCCTTGAGGATGGCGCTGGCTGCCAAGGATGCATTTACTACATTGGGGAGCCCTGAAGGGGAACTGGCTATATACCAGGTTGTAATATATCTTGCCTGCGCACCCAAGAGCAATTCAACATATCTTACTGAAAAAAAAGTAAAAAGGTTTATAGAGACCACTGGCATGCCATCTGTACCCTTGGCCTTACGTAATGCGCCTACTAGGCTTATGAAAGATCTAGGCTATGCTAGGGGCTACATATACCCTCATGATGATCCAGGAGGGGCTCTGAGGATGGAGTATATGCCAGAGGGCATACCGAAGCAGATATTGTATATCCCTAAAGATGCTGGGTTTGAAAAAAGGATAAAGGAGATCTTAGATGCTAGAGAAAAGGCTAAGAGAGGTTGGACAGGATCATATCGCGGACCTTTTGACAAAAAAAGCTCATGATCTGTCTTTTAAAAAGATTAAGCACGATCTTAAAGAAATAGATTTTAATCTCACCAAAAATCTCTTGAAAGGAGAAAAGCTTTTTGCCTCTCCAGGTGGAAAGATAGAGCCTGCACCTGTTATACCTGCCTCATTTGAGGAATCTAAGGAGGCCCAGGATATAAAAAGCCATGGTGAGATGTTACTCTCCCAAGGTAAGGTTGCTGCCCTTGTGGTGGCAGGGGGACAGGGATCTAGGTTGGGTATATCAGGACCAAAGGGCGCACTCCCAATAAGTCCAGTAAGACACAAATCCCTTTTCTGCCTGCATGCCCAAAAGATATCTGCCCTGGAAAAAAGATATTCTACAAGGATACCATTTTTTATTATGACATCCAGGGTAAATGACGGCGCTACAAGAAAGTTCTTTAAAGAAAACAATTGGTTTGGCTTAAAATCTAACCAAGTTCATTTTTTTGTCCAAGGCATGCTACCTTCTGTATCGAAAAAAGGCAAATTTATTTTATCCAGAGATGGTGGGCTGTTTATGAATCCTGATGGGCATGGAGGAGTCATATCAGCCCTAAAGAAAAGTGGTGGCTTAGATATAATGAGTGCCCAAGGCATAGAAGAGGTCTTTTATTTTCAGGTGGATAATCCCCTTGTAAGGATATGTGATCCTCTGTTTTTAGGGCTGCATAACATGCAGGGCGCGCAGATGTCATCAAAGGTGATAAGAAAAAGGGATTTTGAAGAAAAGGTCGGAGTTGTTGTCCTGGTAGATGGGAAGACTACCATAGTGGAATATAGTGATATGAAAGATGAGGACAGGTATGCAACAGATGATAAAGGGAAAATCTTATATTGGGCAGGTTCAATTGCTATCCATATCCTTAAGAGAGATTTTATAGAAACCCTTACAAATGATGTCACTGCTCTTCCTTATCATAAAGCAATAAAAAAGATTCCTACTGTTGATAATGATGGCAAACCAATAGAGGTAGATGGTATCAAATTCGAGACATTTATCTTTGATGCCCTACCCATGACAAGAAGCTCTGTAACCTTGGAGGTCAAACGAGAAGAAGAATTCGCCCCAGTGAAAAACAAGGCAGGTCAAGATTCAGTACAAAGCGCTATAGATATGCAAGTGAACCTTTATAGATCATGGTTAAAAAAGGCAGGTAAATATATAAGCCCTGGTGTAAAGATAGAGATAAGCCCTATCTTTGCCCTTGATGAAGCAGATATTATGAAACTCTCTCCAGAAATCCCTGATAGGATTGAGACAGATCTTTATCTTGAATAACCTTTTGTAATCCATATAATTATGGGCTTAAGGACAGGATCATATGCGATTTAACATAGAAGATATCAACAGGGAAGTCTTCATATGGATATGCACCTTTATAGTATTAGGTTTTGTAGGTCTATTTGCCATGTATTCTTATTATACTGTTGAAAAAGAAATGGCAGCCCAGTTTAATAGGGAACAAAGACTTCTTGCAAGACAAACTGCCATGGGTATTGAGCAGTACGTGGACGATATAGCAAATGTATTAAACCTTACATCCAACATACCATCGGTTGCAGATGGAAATCCTGAAGATATAAAGATCTCACTTAAAAATGCATATGATTCATTGAAGACTCAGGTGATCATAGTATTCTGGGAGGATACCACGGGAATACTTCAGGATCATTACCCTAAAGATGTACTACCTGGTATTGACGGAAAAGATTTTAGCTTCAGGACATACTTTAGGGTATGTAAGGAGATGAAAGTACCCTTTGTCTCAGATATAATACTGATCGGAGGAGAACGATACAGAGATATCCCGGGCCGTTTTGAGTCATTTATTATAGCATATCCGCTGGTTGGGCCTGATGGAACATTTAATGGTGTATTGGGATGTGCAATAGATCTGACTAACATTACTGCTCGATATGTAGCCCCCATTCAGCCCTCTAAGACAGGCTATGCATGGATGGTGGATGAGTCAGGTATGGTTTTATATCACCCTAATCCTGCATGGTTAGGTATGAATTTATATGATATTTTTATGGAGATAAAAAGACAGGGGTCTAAGGCCATCGGGGTGGAGGAACTAATCCAAGGCATGAAGGTAAAAAACGAAGGTACGTATGAAATTTCATTCCCCCACTACCCATCAAACATACTTACAAAAACATTGGTATCATTCTCTTCTGTTCATTTTCTTAATAGAAGATGGCTCACTGTAGTCACATCTCCTTACAAGGAGGTTGTCTATCTTATGTCAGGTACGTTTCGTAACACCCTGACATTAGGATCTGTAAGTATTTGTTTTATATTTGCAGCAACATTTGTTATGCTAAGGATCAATAGGGCGAGAATTAAGGCCTATGAGCGAAACAGATGGGCTAATAAGGTATTACTGGAGCATAAGCGTCTTCAGACAATATTTAATGGCGTGCCTCACTATCTTGTCATGATAAACTCTGGTTTTATTATAACAGATATAAATCAAAGGTACTGTAACCTATATGAAAAATCAGCGCAAGAATTTATAGGTAAGCATTGTCATTATGTACTCCGTGGGAGAAGAAGCCCTTGCGATAATTGTCTCGCTAAGCAATCTTTTCGATCAGGAGATGTTATAAGAGATAAAGAAAGACATGTAGAGATTGAAGGAAAACCTTATTTTATGGATATAAGTGCTATCCCTTTATTTGGTTCAAAGGGAGAGGTAAGCTATGTGGTGATATACGCAGTAGATATTACAGAGAAGAAGGCCCTTACAGAAAAGTTAATACAGGCAGAAAAGCTTGCAGTTGCAGGTCAAATGTCTGCCCATATAGCTCATGAGATAAGGAATCCTTTGACATCCATACTATTACACTCAGAACTCTTAGAGGATGAGATCTCATCTGATAATATGGATACGACAGAGTCTACAAACCTTATCGAATCTATAAAAGGTGAGATAGGTCGTCTCTCTCAAGTTACAGAGGAATATCTCTCTTATACCAGATTGCCACGGCCAAAGAAGCATCCTGTCAATCCTGTAGCCGAGGTGTCATCGGTTATAGCTATGATGTCCCCTGAGTTAAAGAAAAGGGATATAAAGGTTGCCTTTAATACTGATAATAGCATACCAAAGGTGGAATTGGATCAGGGGCAATTTAGACAGGTCTTGATAAATCTCGTAAAAAATGCGGCAGATGCAATGCCTTCCGGCGGAAAGCTAGGGATATCTTTGATGGAGATAAAAGAGAATTTTTTGCTCTTGGTGAAAGATACAGGCTATGGCATACCACAGAAGCTAGTACGACGCATCTTTGACCCTTATTTTACCACAAAGGAAAATGGTACGGGCCTAGGGCTGGCCCTTGTGCAATATGTAGCTAATGCGCATAATGGGTGGATAGACGTGGAAAGCCAAGAGGGTTCAGGTTCTACGTTCATCTTCTCAATTCCTTTACATGAATCTAATCAGGAAGAGGAGTGAAATGAAAGTGCATAAATGTTTGATTTTGGGTGTTATATTTTTGATTTTGCCACAAGATAGCTCTGCAGCAAAGTTGCATCTCAGCATGCCCAAGGGCACCAGTGGGGTGCAGTTGCTCTCTTTTGGTACATCTTCTGTGTTGGATCATATGCATGAAAATTTGGATAAACAATTAAAGACCTTGAATGCAAAATATAAGATAGAACAACTCAAGACAGATGCAGATAAGGCAAAGGCCTTGGAAGCGCAGTTATTTAAGAAATATAAGGATGAGATTGCCTCAATAAAGGATAGTTATATATCAAAGATATCTATTAAGATTACCTCAGCTAAAACTGAAGTTTCTCCAGAGTCATCGACCTTGGGGGAGACAGCTTTTTCCTATACAGCAAAAAATAGCTCTGATCGGATTGTAGGGTCTATTATGTATAGGCCCATAGTAGGAGATATAGTTGCGCCGACACCTTCTATGCTGACACTGGAGTTTATAGATTCAAAGACTTTCAAATTTGGGCTTGCTCCTGGTAGTGTGATGAAAAATGTACCAGACCAGCTCGAGAGGTTTTCTTTCTTTATAGGAGAGCTGACTACTAGAGAATTACAATTTATAAAGGCTAACATAAACAAGAGTCTTTGGATAGATATAACTGATATTCGATTTCTCAATAAGATTGACTATAAAGACCAGACTAGGCTTATGGATGTAGAAGAGGCCTTTGAGCCTCAACTGAAGCCTTTATTGTCTTTGGCACAGCAGGCCCATAGAAAAGCAAAGATAAAGGAGGAAAGCTATAAAAAAGCCTTAAATGATTACAATCAGGCTAAAGACAAGATTATAGCACAGTTTAAGTCTGCGTCAGAAGACCTTAAGAGGGCATCCTTTAGATATAGTGCACAAGGAGTAAAAAACAATAGATATAGATTTAAAGGTGTCTCCCCGGGAAGATATATAATATACGCATACGTTGGCAAGGATTCGGCTATATTCCAGCCAGTAGAGATAAAAGATACAAGGCAGGAATTAACTATTCAGGAGATAATAAAGGACCCATTTTTACCATGAGTAAAAGGATACTTGTAGTAGATGATGAGCTAGGGATAAGAGAATCCTTAAAAAAGATACTTAAAAAAGAAGGATTTGATGTAATAACTGCCTCTAATGGGCATGATGCATTCGAGATAATACGATCTGAAAATATTGATTTGCTTATAACTGATATAAGGATGGTAGGTATGGATGGGGTGGAATTATTAAAGGTCTGTAAATCTGTATCGCCATTTACTGAGGTAATAATGATAACAGGATATGCCTCTGTAGATACTGCTGTAGAATCTATGAAGGAGGGGGCATATGATTATATAACCAAACCATTCAAAAAGGCTGATATGATAAGAGCAGTACATAGGGCTATTGAAAAACAGACCTTGACCTTGGATAACATAAATCTAAGAAAGCGATTAGAAGAGGTGGATCCTGGGTTAGTGGTAGGGGTCTCAAGCCCTAAAATGAGGGAGATAATAGATTTAGTTCATCAAGTTGCCCCAAGTCAGGCAACCATACTTATATACGGGGAATCGGGAACTGGTAAAGAGGTGATTGCAAATATGATACACAAGTTGTCCCCAAGAAAAGAGCTGGCAATGATAAAGGTAAATTGTGCTGCTATCCCAGAGACACTCCTTGAGGCTGAATTGTTTGGATATGAAAAGGGGGCATTTACCGGTGCTGTGGCTGCCCGGGTTGGGCGTTTTGAAGCAGCCCACAGGTCAACTATATTCTTGGATGAGATCGGTGAGATTCCACCTTCTGCTCAAATAAAGCTCTTAAGAATTCTCCAGGAAGGCGCCTTTGAGAGATTAGGTAGCAACAAGACTATAAAGGCAGATACAAGAATAATAGCTGCTACAAATAAAGATCTAACCAAGATGGTAAAGGAAAATATATTCAGAGAAGACCTATACTGGAGATTAAATGTCATAAGTATACATCTCCCTGGATTGAGGGAGCGCAAGGAAGATATACCCGCGCTTTTACAATATTTTCTAAACCGATTTGCGAAGAAGAATGATAAAATAATAAAGGGTATAGAAACCAAGGCAATGGAAGCCTTATTAGGCTATAGCTGGCCAGGGAATGTTAGAGAATTAGAGAATGTAATTGAAAGATGTGTGGTATTAGATAAGGATTCGGTAATCGGTATAGATGATCTCCCAGAGGAGATTACCCAAACAAGTCCGCAGATGGACATAGTAAACATAAAATTAGGTACACCGCTTGAGGAGGCAGAAAAAATCCTGATGGAGGAGGCCCTTCGTTACACTAAGGGAGACAAAAATCTGGCATCTAAATTATTGGGTATATCCACAAGGACATTGTATAGAAAAATGGACAAAAGAGATGAGCTTCAAAAGAAAGAGTCCCTAAGGATGGATAAATAGAGGTCGATGCTCTCATCGGTCATCAGGTCTGCCTATAATTTTGTATGAAAATAGCTATCAGCTTTCAGCGGTCAGCCCGTCTGCATCTCCGATTGGCATTGCTCTCTTATCCTTGCCCTCTGCATCATTAGCCGACAATCCCATGCCCTGAGGCATGGGCAGGCCCGTCTGCATCTCCGATAAGAGCTGTTTACCTACACATGTTGTATGATGTGCGAGGGAATTTTTGCTTTGCACAGGAGGCATGGGCAGGCATTCAGCTTAGAGAGGAATATGAAATGATTTTAATGACTTACGAGAGGAGGGATGGGTGACTCTTGAGCGGATCTTCCATCGCGATTTGCTAATACATCCTTAGGCGTTGCTTAAAGG
>JAGGYK010000246.1 GCA_021162585.1 Deltaproteobacteria bacterium | reverse complement strand
GGTCATTTAGTTGCAAGGTATCTTAAGGAGGTTGAAGGGGTATCTACAGTGTTTTCTATCCCTGGAGGCCATATTGATAGGATCTATGATGGATTTTTGGAATATGGCATCAGGGTTATTGATGTAAGGCATGAGCAGGCTGCGGCCATGATGGCGCATTCATGGTCTATATTTAAGGATCATCCGGGTGTGTGCCTTGTAACAGCAGGGCCTGGGTTTACAAATGCACTGACCGGGATGGTGAATGCCTATCTTGATAATGCCCCAATGGTTGTGCTTTGTGGTACTGCCCCTGTAAAAGATTGGGAGATGGGGGCTCTACAGGAGATGAATCAATCAGATATGATTAAATCTGTAGTGAAGTGGTCTGGAATATGCCATGATATAAAACGGATACCAGAGTATCTTTCAAAGGCCTTCAGGCATGCAGTGTCAGGCCGTCCTGGCCCTGTATTTCTGGAGTTACCACCAGATATCCTTAATGTAGGTGTTAATGAAGAAGAGATAGTTTATCCTAAAAAAGGGAGCATTGTATATAAAACTCAAGCAGATATTGATTTAATTAAGGAAGCTGCTGGGTTGATTAATAAGGCCCAAAGGCCATTGATAGTTGGTGGAAGCGGCATAGGATTTAGCAGATGTGATAAGGAACTTTTGGATTTTGTGAATAAAACAGGTATTCCTTTTATCTTCCTCAATAATGGCAGAGGCACTATCCCTGATGATCATCCATTATCCATATGGGATGGGGGTCAGGCAGCTATGATGACTGCCACTTCTCAGGCAGATCTTGTTCTTGTTTTAGGACTTCGATTTAATTGGCTTTTGATGTTTGGGCAGGGTTTTCCCCAGGCAAAGGTCGTTCGAATAGATATTGAACCAACAGAGATAGATAGAAATAGAAGTTCAGATATTGGCCTTGTTGGTGATATTGGGCTTATATTAAAGCAACTAAATAAAGAGGTGGAGAAGACAGATCACAGTAGCTGGGTAAAGGCCTTAAGAGATGCATATCTTCCCTTGGTTGAGGGTGAGATCAAATTAAGAAAGAGCCCAACAGAGCCCATACATCCTGCCCGACTTGTAGAGCAGGTGAGAAAGGTTGCAGGTGATGATGCTATCTATATAATCGATGGTGGTGATACCAGTTATTTTGGATTGATGGGGCTAAGGGCTAAAGAGAGATCCTCGGTTATAGGGGCTGCCAGCGGGCTCTTGGGATGCCTTGGAACAGGGGTTCCTTTTGGTATAGCTGCCAAGTTGGCAAGACCAGAAAAGACAATTGTAGTAATAAATGGAGATGGGTCTTTTGGGTTTAATGCCATGGAATTTGATACAGCCGTCCGTCATAATATTCCTTTTGTTTGTGTGATATTTAATGATCAGGCATGGGGCATGATCAAGCATGGCCAAGAGATCTCTTATGGGAGTGAAAGGGTAGTGGGTTCAGAACTAGGTGTTGTCCACTATGAGAAGGTGGCCCAGGCGCTAGGCGGTCATGGTGAGTTTGTGACAAAAGATGAAGAGATCATCCCAGCCATTGAAAGGGCGGTTGCTTCTGGTAAGCCAGCCTGCATAAATGTGCTTACTGATCCTACAGTGACAAGCCCTGCGACCCTGTTATTTGTGGACTCGTTAAAGATGGAATGATAAATGAAGGCCTTACAGTTTTTTGTTTCAATTCCAAGGTTTGTTGCATTAAAGGCTTTGGGGGCTGTAAAGAAAAGATTATACTATGATAGTCCCTTTGCAGCAATAAAGCTTGTTGATGTCCCGGAGCCGAGGTTGCCCTTCCCAGACTGGGTAAAGATCAGGACCTTTCTTTGCGGTTTTTGCGGGAGCGATCTCAATCTAATCTTTTTAAGGGACTCTCCAACCTCTACTCCTTTTACATCATTTCCATGCACATTAGGCCATGAGCTTTGTGGAGAGATCATTGAGGTTGGTAGAGAGGTAAAGGGCCTCAATATCGGTGATATTGTTACTATTGCGCCTCATCTGGGTTGTGCCACTAGAGGGATAAACCCTGAATGCAGAAGCTGTAGTATGGGAAGGCCTGGAAACTGCGAAAATTTTGCTAAAGGAAATTTTTCGCCGGGCATGTTTACAGGTATATGTCATGATATAGGTGGTGGTTTTGCTCCATACCTTGTGGCGCACAAGACTCAGGTCTTTAAGTTGCCAGAGGGGGTATCATATGAATCAGGTGCTATGATAGAACCCCTTGCAGTGGCCCTGCAAGCAGTGCTTGATAACAGGCCGGATAAAGATGATAGGGTTCTAGTAATAGGCGGAGGTGTTATAGGCTCCCTTATTGTTCAATCAATAAGGGCATTGGATATTGATTGCGATATTACTGTGGTTGAGCCTTCAAGGTTTCATGCAGAGTTTGCCCTAAAGAAAGGGGCAGATAATCTTATTACTGATAGAGATATCTTTACTCATACCCAAAGGATAACTGGGGCAGAAATTTACCAGCCAATGATGGGAAAAGAGATATTGATGGGAGGGTTTGAAAAGGTCTTTGATACT
This sequence comes from Deltaproteobacteria bacterium, assembly GCA_021162585.1. GTDB lineage: Bacteria > Desulfobacterota > Desulfomonilia > UBA1062 > UBA1062 > JAGGYK01. The sequence goes on along the minus strand of JAGGYK010000246.1, from coordinate 5,353 downwards.
GTAGGAAATTCTGAGACACTGAATAACAGCATGAGAATAATGTCAACAGGAGGGGGTTTGAGTGTTGTAGGTATTGGTAGCGATGTAAAGATCGACCTAACCCCTTTATGGCTCAAGTTGCAGACAATAGTCTTTGCCTATGGGTATAATAGCATTAATGGAAAGAAGATGCATACCTTTGAAATAGCTATGGATCTTGTTAAGAAAGGTAAGATTAGACTTGATGACATGGTAACCCATAGATTCCCTCTGGAGAGATACAAAGAGATGATTGAACTAAACATGAATAAAGGAGAGAATAGGGCAATAAAGACAGTAATTTCATTTGTATAAACAAATAAAAGGAGGCTAAGATGCGTGCCCTTGTGACCGGTGCCCCTGGATTTATCGGGTCTTTTCTCTGTAAGGAATTGATAAATAGGGGAATTGATGTTAGTGCCCTTGCCTTACCTGGTGAGGATGTAAGTGAGCTTAAAGCACAAGGTATTGAAATTCATTTTGGCGACCTGAGAGAGCCCTCAAGCTTTAAAGGCATTTGTGATAATATTGATGTGGTATTTCACCTTGCAGGCCGTGTTACTGACTGGGGGGCTGCCCATGATTTTTATGGTTCAATCTTTGATACAACAAAGAACCTCCTTGATGAATCTGACCGAAAGGCCTCCAGGTTTGTATACATCAGTTCAATTGCTGCATGTGGTTTGGGCAAGCACTTAAAAGGTCAAAGAGAAGAGGATCCGGTTTTTAAATCCGGGGTCACATATAATGATGCCAAGCTTGATACTGAAATATTGGTTCGGAGATGTCATGAGGAAAAGAATCTTGCCTGTACTGTTGTACGACCTGCCAATGTAATTGGCCCTAATAGCGTATGGGTTAAAGACGTCATTGAGAGGTATCAGAAGTTATTTGTCCCATTGATTGATCACGGGGACCATAGCGCAAGCCTTATATATGTAGAAAACCTTGTGCATGGGATAATCCTTGCAGGCACACTTGAGATAGGTAAAGGCAAAACCTATCACTTCCGGGATGATTGGGAGGTTACCTGGAAAGAATATGTGACCGATCTTGGGGCCATGATCGGGAAAAGGCCAATGGGCAGCGTCCCATTTCCACTCGCATGGTATGGCGGACTCATCTTGGAAAAGGTCTTTACACCACTAAACATTCGACCACCAATTACCAGGCTGGCCGCAGGGGTTATGGGCAGGAATAATGATGTGGATACTACTAAAGCGAGGACAGAATTGGGTTGGAAAACATTGATATCATATGAGGAGGCAATGAGTAGGATCAATACGTGGCTCCGAACGGTTGTTGCCTGAAGGCAAAGGAAATCGCTTTACCGCTAACTCTCATGACCTAGCTTGCAGCGTAAGACAGTAGACAGTCAACAGGCTGTTGCACAGATGGAATCTTTTGATCCTCTTTGTGTCAATGTAAATGAGATGCCTTCCCTGTGATAAATTAGTCTCGAGGGTGGGGAAGGAGAAAGAGATAAAGAAGGATTCAGGGGGAAGAACCAAAATAGTTAATCAATCTTTAGATAGAACACCAAAGGCAGGACCACTTAGCTCTTCCTTTTTATATGAAAATAGCTATCAGCTATCAGCTCTCAGCTTAAAGAGGAGTATAAAATGGTTTTAATCGCTTACGGGAGGGATGGGGGACTCTTGAGCGGACCTTCCATCGCGATTTGCTAATACATCCTTAGGCGTTGCTTAAAGGGGTATCGCTCCCTTCTGAGCCCGAAGAGCGAATAGAGGTCGCCCGTAAGCAAGCCTAAAGGATGTATCAAAGAGCGATGCAGGCAAGCGAGAGAGGACTCATCCCGAGGAAGGGTATTTTCATCCTTGGTTGTGAGCGTGGAGCGCTTATGCGCGTTTATACAAAATCCAGCCAGCCCAGATAATCCTTATTCTTACCTTTTACCACACCAAAAAAGGCCTTTTGAAGCCTTCTTGTAACAGGGCCTGGTCTGCCTTCTCCAATAGTACGGTCATCTATCTCCCTTATGGGGGTCACTTCTGCTGCTGTCCCAGTAAAAAAGACTTCGTCTGCTATGTATAACTCATCCCTTGTAAAGAACTCCTCTTTGACAGTATACCCCATCCCTCTTGCAAGAATCATTATAGTGTCTCTTGTGAGCCCGCTTAATACAGAGGTCAACGGCGGCGTGATAATAATACCATCTTTTACAAAGAATATGTTCTCACCACTGCCCTCTGCTACATAACCTTGCACATCAAGCATCAAAGCCTCATCATACCCGGCAAGTGTTGCCTCCCTTTTGGATAGGATAGAATTCACATAATTGCCACTGATCTTTGCCTTTGTCATCATTATATTTGGATGATGTCTGGTAAATGACGAGGTCTTTATCCTGATGCCTTTATTTAATGCCTCATCCCCTAGATATGCACCCCACTGCCAGCATATAATGGAAGCCCTTATAGGATTATCCCCTGGATGGACACCCATCACACCATCCCCTATAAATACAATAGGCCTGATATATGCTTCCTTAAGATTGTTTGCCTTTAATGTCTGCTTTGTCGCATCCATGATTTCTTCTTGGGTATATGGTATATCCATAAGGTAAATCTTTGCTGAATCAAAAAGCCTCTTAATATGCTCCTTGTGTCTAAATATAGCAGATTTCCCATCTTCACCCCTGTAACAGCGTATACCCTCAAATGCGGCAAGACCATAGTGTAGGCTATGAGTCAGAATATGGACATTTGCATCATCCCAATCTATTAATTCCCCATCAAACCAGATCTTCTTCACCTTGTCGACCATAACATATGTCTCCCTTACTATCTGTATAAATTTTTTGGAGAATATTAAAGCAATAGAAATATCCCTTGTCAAATGATTAATATTTAACAACTTTAAAGGACTTTGTCCATCAAGCCCCTTTTAAACAAATTTGGTAATTACTCAGGTTCAAAGTTCCGGGGTTCATGGTTCAGGGTTAAACAGATGAGTTATCAGCTGATTAACAGGTTGTTAGGTTGAAGACCGAAGGCTGAAGTGATCTAACAGTCTTCAGTCTAGTCACCTACTTTCACTCAGGATGCGCCCAGCTGTGAACCTTGAATCTGGCAACAGGAGTAGTTACCAAATTTGTTTTTGATTAGGGTTTTACAGGGGCTTATACTCTAAATTATGGGTTGGGAAGTATCTCACTTATATTGGCACAGAGGGAAACATCAATCACTGATCACAAGGACTTTATCCATCTTGCCTTTTTAGCTCGTTTCTTTAGCAAGACATAAAGCGCGCCTGTCCCTCCATCACAGGGCCTAGCAGAGCAAAAAGCAAGGATTTTATAGGATAGTCTACCAGTAGTAAGCCATCTTACAACACTGTTTTTGAGCACTGGTTCTCCTTTTGATTTCAGGCCCCGACCATGTATAATAAGAAGAGATCTATACCCTTTAGAGTAGGCATCATTTATAAAACTTTCTAAATCTAGCTTTGCCTCATCTTTAATAAGGCCATGGAGATCTATGTGGGCCTGAATTGCGACTTGGCCTGCTTTCAGCTTAGGAATAAGAGATGGGTCTATAGAGCGGTCGTGTCCTTCCATATATTCACCTGTAGAGGTAATGTCAAAGTTTGTGTTACCTGCCACCAAGGTCTTTAATTCATCAATGACTTCCTGTTCTTCTTTCCTTATGTGCTCCAAGCTAATAGGAGGAAAGGCTTTTGTATGAAGCATTACCATGTTATTTTTTATCGGCCTTACGCCTTTCATAGCTGAGGTAAAGAGATCAATATCTCTTATTTTAGTTCGCCCGTGGCAGGTGTTTTCTAGGGCAGTTATTTTTTCTCCTGCCTTGCCTTTTAACTTTATCTTAACGCCCTTTAGAACTAGAAAGGGCATATTAAAGCCATGACCCTTTTTCATAACTCAGCCATTTGTATAAAGTATATAACTACTCAGGTGGATAGGCTAAAGGTTTTTAAGGAAAAGATTTACAAAACCCAATAATAGCATAGCCATTCAAGTATAATACTCTCCAAATACGGCTTTTGCCGCCCAAGGAATATCAGTATCCTTCAGTCTAATAACCTGGCAGTTACTAAAGTATAACATAAAAAAAAGGCCCACTCAATAAGGCGGTAGTGGGCCCAAAAAGGAGGTCTATAGCTTTTTAGGAAAAGCTATAGTGTTAAGGTATCCTATATCTTAATAATTTCTTATGTCAAATTAAATAAATTTATGATAATCTTAAAAAAAATAAATACATTAAGGAGTATAATATGAATGTTCATCAAATAAAAATATTCTATATAACTGCACATACATTAAGCATTACTGAGGCTGCAAAACAGATGCACCTTACACAACCTTCTATTAGTATACAACTAAAAGACCTTGAAGAAGATCTAAATGTAAGATTATTTGATAGGATTAATCGCAGGCTTTATCTAACGGATGCGGGAAAAGTCTTTTTCAAGTATGCCCACAATATCCTGAATCTTATGGATGAGGCACGTGCAGCCATGGATAAATTCAGAGCAGGTAATATAGGGAGGCTGGTCATAGGGGCCTCTAATACTGTAGGACTTTATATACTGCCACAAATCTTAAGGATATTCAGAGATGTTTTTCCAAAGGTAGAGATATCCTTAAACATACTAAATCGCAAAGAGGCACTGGAGAAATGCCGTGCAAATGACTTAGACTTTGCTTTTGTACAGGCTCCTGTAGACCTGTCTGCCTGTAGCACACAGGCAGAGCAGGAGGATTTTGAGGCTACTTTTTTTACAAGCGATGAATTGGTGGTAATATGCTCTCCTAAACATCACTTAGCCAAAGGGCGAAAATTCACAACCAAATTATTGAGAGAGGCGGGAGAGCCTATAATCTTACGTGAGGAAGGCTCTGAGAGTAGAGACCTAATCTTGAGTTTAGCAAAAGAATTAGGCCTAAATTTAAATGTCACTATGGAAGTTAACACTACAGAAGGTATAAAAAAGGCTGTAGAGGAGGGTTTAGGTATAGGGATAGTATCCAAAAATGCGATCAATAGAGAACTCAAAGACAGTACGCTTGTGGCCATTGATATCCATGACCTGGTTATAAAAAGGGATTTTTACATGGTCTACAATAAAAAACGTAAACTCTCACCACTGATGAAGAGATTTTATGATTTTATCTCTGATAAACATCCATGTCCTATCGGACACAACCAAGGATGAAAATACCCTTTCTCGGGATGGGTTCCTCTCTCGCTTGCCTGCATCGCTCTTTGATACATCCTTTAGGCTTGCTTACGGGCGCTCCCTATTCGCCTTTCAGGCTCAGAAGGGAGCGATACCCCTTTAAGCAACGCCT
>JAGGYK010000158.1 GCA_021162585.1 Deltaproteobacteria bacterium | reverse complement strand
GAGCCGACAATTTGTTGTACAAAGCTGACCAAGGGCATGTTTATATCGCGCTCGCAGCTTCAGTTCTCCCTCGCCCTTTGACTTATTTATCCCACATATATAAAATATAAAGCAAGGTTTTTTTCATCCTTCGTTGTGAGCGCGAAGCGCTCATACGCGTTTATATGAAAATAGCAATCAGCTCTCAGCTTAAAGAGAAATATAGAATGGATTCAATTCTTGACAACCTCGTAAAAAGTCGAATTCAGCTAATATGTCATTTTGACCGCAGGGAGAAATCTTGTATTTTCATTATGTTACATTGGAAAGATTTCTCGTTCCTGCCTGCCGGCAGGCAGGTCACTCGAAATGACAAGTTAAAAAGACTTTTTGCGAGTTCATCAATTCTTAAGACTTTTACATAATACCTATATTGTCATTGCGAGCGAAGCAATCTCTAACTGCCTATAATTAATGGGATTGCTTCGCCTGCCTGTGCCTCGGCAGACAGGTCGCACATGCTCCTCGCAATGAATATGAAAGCAATTGTGCAAAGGTCTCAATATTCCCTGCACCAGCAACATCTTCCCCCTAAACCACTCTCTTCGATCTCTGTGGGGGCTTCTGGAAATATAAGGCATGTTGAAACTTTAAAACCCACATGCTATCATAAGATTATGATAAAGGTTGGATATAAAATCTGGCTGGAAAAAGACGGTTTACCTGTTTTTGGAGAGGGAATTTATGAGATATTAGGCCTTGTAGAAGAATTTGGATCCCTTCATAAGGCAGCTCAAAATCTTAAGATGTCTTATCGTGCAGCATGGGGCAAGGTGAGGCTCTATGAGAAAAGGCTGGGGGTTGAGCTTCTAGAAAAGGGCAAGCATGGCAGAACTGGCGCTCACCTTACAGAGGCAGGCAAACATACCCTGAAGTATTATAAACAACTCATTCAAGAAATAGATTCTATTATTTCGTCCAGGTCTATTTCTGATTTTATTTCTCAAGTTGACGGGAACCCCCCTGTAAAGTAGAATTTATTACATGTCAGATAAGCTTGCCAGATTAATAGCTACTTTTTTTGGTGTAGGTTATACGCCAAAGGCCTCAGGTACTGTAGGTTCTGTAGCCTGCCTACCTTTATTTTTTCTTATAAGAGGTCTTTGCCTATTTTGGTATCTTATAATTGTCATCCTACTTACTGGTGTAGGAATAATAAGCTCTTCCAGGATGGAGGATATTTGGGGTAAAGATCCATCACAGGTGGTTATTGACGAAGTTGTGGGTATGCTAATCTCTCTGGTCTCGCGGCCCTCAAAGGCTATGGATGTTTTATATGCCTTTATAATATTTCGGATCCTAGATATATTAAAACCCTTCCCTATTGGAATTATAGATAGGAAGGTTGGTGGTGGCACAGGTATTATGGCAGATGACATTGTGGCTGGCTTTATTACTGCCTTTATCTTGTATATTGTAAGGCGTTTATTATGAAGGCAGCACTCTTGATAACAGGCTCCGAGATACTTACAGGACATCAAGCGGACTGCCTTATTCAGCCTTTTGCAATAATGTTGAGATCAAAGGATATTAATGTATCAGAGGTAAGATTTATTCCAGACAGTCCAGGTATGCTTTTTTCCACCATTATAGATCTCATGGATAGAGTGGATATGATAATTGTAACAGGTGGGCTGGGAGATACACCTGATGATAGAACCCATTCTGCACTCCATATGTTATATGAAGAAATGAAAGGCAAAGGGATATCAAAGAAATATATAGACAATCCTGTGGGTCTGGCAAAGGGAATCGATGTGAATATTGAAGGGGTAAGGATTATATTTTTACCCGGGGTTCCAAGGGAGGCGGGTGCTATGTTAAAGAATGTACTTGATTCTTTACCAGATCACCCACCCGAGACAGTAATTATACCTGTATTTGGCCTCAGGGAAAATGAAGCGGTTGAATACGTTGGCTCTTTGGCGGATAGATGTAGCTTTTTACCAGAGGATATGGAGGTCAAGATTATAGCTCCAAGACATTTAGAGCAGGATATAAGACAAAGATTAGGGAAGTATGCCCTGGAGGCCCATGATTTAAGCTCTTGCCTGGGCTTGCTTCTTAAATCGCGAGGGCTTACCTTAGCAAGTGCAGAATCTTGCACTGGAGGTCTTATTGGTCATATTGTAACTCAAATCCCGGGCAGCTCTGAATATTTCAAAGGGGGGATAGTTGCCTATGGTAATGATATAAAGGTAAACCTCTTAGGCGTATCAGCCCAGGATATTAAAAATCATGGTGCTGTAAGTGGGGAGGTTGCAAAAGGTATGTTACTTGGGATACTTAAGGCAACAGGTGCAGATGTAGGGGTGGCCACCACAGGTATTGCAGGGCCATCAGGTGGCTCACATTCTCGACCTGTAGGCACGGTATGGATCTCTGTTGGATCTTTAAATGATAATATACAAAGGCTCTTTCACTTCAGGTTCGATAGACAAAGAAACAAATTGATAACTGCAAAGGTCTCCCTTTTTATGTTAAGGACTTTTATCTATGATAAGGACATTCATTGCCGTTCCTATTCCTGAGCCAGTACAAAAAGTATTGGCTGATACACTCTTTAGATTGAGAGCTTCATATCCTGAGGTAAAATGGATTAGACCAGAGAGCATTCACCTAACCTTAAAGTTTCTTGGTAATATAAAGGAGGATATGGTAGGGGGAATAGCTATGGGATTGGATAATGTAGTACAAAATTATCCTTGTCTAAATTTAAGTTTGAAAGGCCTAGGGGCATTTCCGAATACAAGGAGACCCCGGGTTATCTGGATTGGACTTCAAGGTGATATCGGTGTGCTTAAAGACCTGGCTTCAAGGTTGGATAAAATGTGTGCAAACTTTGACATTAAGATGGAGCCAAGACCGTTTAGGGCCCACTTGACCTTGGGTAGACTAAAGAGGCCTACTATGATAGACTTGAATCTAGCTATAAAAGAGGTAAATTTTACTGCAAGTGAAGTGCTTCTTTACAAAAGTGAGTTGTTTAGAGATGGGGCTAAGTATACAGTACTTTATAGGAGCCCGCTAGGCTCTAAAGGAGGGGATAACAATGGAAGAAGGTAGGAAAAGGGCATTAGAAGATGCCATAGCCAAGATAGAAAGGTCTTATGGTAAGGGATCTATTATGAGAATGGGCTCTGATGCTGTAGAAAGGGAAATACCTGTCATATCTACAGGATCACTGCTTTTGGATTATGATGCCTTAAGTATAGGTGGAATTCCACGGGGAAGGGTAACAGAGATTTATGGTCCTGAGTCCTCAGGTAAGACTACGCTTTCTTTGCATTGTATTGCCTCTGCACAGGCCCAGGGGGGGGTTGCAGCATTTATTGATGCAGAACATGCCCTGGATATTGGATATGCGAAGCATCTGGGCATTAATATTGATGACCTTTTAATATCTCAGCCGGATTCAGGGGAACAGGCCCTGGAGATCGCAGAGACATTGATACGTTCTAATGCTGTAGATATTGTAGTAATAGATTCAGTAGCTGCCTTAGTCCCCAGGGCAGAGATAGAGGGTGATATGGGGGATGCACATATGGGCCTCCAGGCCAGGCTTATGTCTCAAGCACTGAGAAAGCTCTCTGGAGCCATTTCCAAGACAAGAACTACAGCGGTATTTATCAATCAGACTAGACAAAAGATAGGTGTATTTTATGGTAGTCCTGAGACTACAACAGGAGGTAATGCCCTAAAGTTTTATGCTTCAGTAAGGATGCAGATCAGAAAGACCGATGTTATCAAACAAGGAGATAGGATTGTAGGAAATCGTACAAAGGTAAAGGTGGTAAAAAATAAGTTGGCCCCTCCATTTAAAGAAGTAGAGTTTGATATAATGTTTGGGGAAGGCATCTCCAAGTATGGGGAGATCCTGGATGTGGGCTCTAAGAGTGATATTGGTATAATAGAAAAGAGTGGTACATGGTATAGCTATAAAAAACAAAGGCTAGGCCAGGGTAGAGAGATGTCCAAAACATTCTTGAATGATCATCCTGACATATTTCAGGAGATATATACTGGTATAAAAGAGAGACTATCATCAGGGAGGAATAATACAACAGTAAAAGGAGGAAAATAATGGATATTAATGCAATACTTGCCAATGCGGCAAAGAGGAATGCATCTGATATTCACATGAAGGTGAATCTTCCTCCTATCATTCGGAGATATGGTGCTCTGATCCCGCTTAAAGAATACGAGAGGCTTACTAATGATGCTATTTCTGAGATAGCCTATGGCATAATGAATCAGTATCAGAAGGCCAAGTTTGATACTACAAATGAGATAGATTTTGGCTATAGCCTTTCTGGGGTTGCCCGTTTCAGGGTCAATTGTTTTAAGCAACGTGGCAGTTTTGGCATGGTATTTAGGACTGTACCTACTGATCCGCCCAGTCTGGATGAGCTTAACCTGCCAGAGGTAATAAAACGTATCAGTATGGAAAGGAAGGGCCTTGTCTTAGTTACCGGGACAACAGGTTCAGGTAAATCAACAACCCTTGCAGGTATGGTAAATCATATAAATACAAATCGAAACTGTCACATAATCACTATAGAGGATCCCATTGAGTTTTTACATAAAGATCGCAAATCAATTGTAAATCAAAGAGAAGTTGGTGCTGATACAAATTCTTTTGCCATGGCACTAAGGGCTGCCCTAAGGCAGGATCCTGATGTGATTCTGGTAGGAGAAATGAGGGACAAGGACACCATAGATACTGCACTGACTGCAGCGGAGACAGGTCATCTGGTGTTTTCTACTCTCCATACATTAGATGCGGTGGAGACCATTATGAGAATTATCGCAGTATATCCTCCATATCAACATCAGCAGGTACGATTCCAACTTGCAGGGGTATTAAAGGCTGCCATCTCTCAAAGGTTGATGCCAAGGGCGGATGGTAATGGCATGATCCCTGCTGTAGAGGTTATGGTAAATACTGCAAGGATCAAGGAATGTATAGCAGATGAGACAAAGACAGAAGAGATCCCAGATGCTATTTCTCAGGGGGTAGTGGCTTATGGGATGCAGACGTTTGATCAATCCTTGATGTTATTAGTCCAAGAAGGTTTTATAAGCTATCATGAGGCCCTACGGCAGGCAACCAACCCTGATGATTTTGCCTTGAGGATGAAGGGGGTTACAGGGACTAGTGATTCAAGATGGGATTCGTTCGAGAAAGAAGAAAAGGATTCTATGGATGAAGACAAAAAACTATTCCAAGATGGCGAATATAGAAAATTCGAGTGATGCGCTAAGCTATGCATTTAGTGTGATCGCAAGAAGGGCTATATCTTCCTTTGAGTTAAAAAAAAACTGAAATTAAGGGATGCAAGTGATGAGATCACTGATGCAGCTATATCCCGATTAAAGGAACTTGGATACCTGGATGATGAGGCCTATTCAAGACGAAGGGTACAGATCCTGGCAGAAAAGGGCTATGGTAATCTTTATATAAGATATTATTTGAGTCAAATAGGGCTACCTGAAGATTTGATAGATATAGCAATAAAGACCATCCCTGAAGGGCTTACAGAAGAGAGAAGGATAGAGATGATTATAAAGAAAAAGCAGGGGATGGAAAAGGAGAGATTGCTGAGGCACCTTTCTTACAAAGGATTTCCTTTTGAGACAATAAGGAAGGTTTTTAATGAGGAGATATGATGAAGGGATCTGAAGTAAGGGCCACCTTTTTGAAGTATTTTGAGGATAGAAAGCATGTGATAGTGCCCAGTTCTTCTTTGGTGCCGGAAGATGATCCTACGCTTTTGTTTACCAATGCCGGCATGGTGCAATTTAAAGAGGTTTTCTTAGGCAGTGACTCCAGACCATACACAAAGGCCACGTCTTCTCAGAAATGCGTGAGGGCAGGCGGGAAACATAATGACCTGGAGAATGTAGGCCTAACTGCAAGGCACCACACCTTTTTTGAAATGTTAGGGAATTTTTCATTTGGTGACTATTTTAAAGAAGGCGCTATCTACTTTGCCTGGGATTTTTTGGTAAATGCTCTCGGTATAGATCCGGATAAGTTATGGATAAGTGTGCACAAAGATGATGACGATGCCTTTACTTTATGGAAAGACAAGATAGGGGTTCCAACATCCAGGATCGTAAGGCTTGGGGATAAAGATAATTTTTGGTCAATGGGTGATATAGGCCCTTGTGGGCCATGTTCTGAGATCATATTTGATCAAGGCCCCGAGGTGGGGTGCGGGAGAAGCGAGTGCAACCTGACATGCGGGTGTGATAGATTTCTTGAGATATGGAATCTGGTGTTTATGCAATATAATAGAGACGAAAAGGGGAGGCTTACACCGCTACCAAGACCCAATATAGATACAGGCATGGGGCTAGAGCGCGTTACTGCAATTTTACAGGGAGTTCACAGCAACTATGATACGGATTTGTTTCTCCCTTTACTTAAATTTATATCCGAGATGTCAGGCATTGTTTATGGGGGGTCCGCTGCAAGCGGGAGGGAAGAAGCAGACACATCCATGCGGGTAATAGCCGATCATGCAAGGGCAAGTGCATTTCTGGCCTGTGATGGTGTGTTGCCCTCTAATGAGGGCAGGGGCTATGTGCTGAGACGCATTATACGCCGTGCATCCAGGCACGGAAAAGTGCTTGGTCTAAAAGGTGCTTTTTTACACAAGGTTGCCATGATAGTTGTGAAAGAGATGGGAGATGTATACCCCGAGCTGAAAAACAGGGGCGAATTCATAGACAAGATTATCGCAAACGAGGAGGAGAGATTCATCAAAACCCTTGGTAAGGGTTTGAGTGTGCTGGATGAAATAATAGCTGACCTAAAGGCAAGGGGTATAAAAGATATACCCGGCAAAGACATCTTCATGCTCTATGACACCTTTGGCTTCCCTGTAGACATTACCGAAGATGAAGCAAAGAAAGGTGGACTCGGCATTGACAAGGAAGGCTTCGAAGCCCAGATGGCAAGACAGAGAGAAATGGCCAGGGCATCTTCAAATTTTAATATTAATGTCTCTGAAGATATTAATGTCTCTGAAGATATTGAAATGTCAAATTCTGTTAAGTTTGTAGGCTATGATACCTTGGATGCCAGTGGAAAGGTGATAGCTATTCAGGGTGAAATCGCAGGTGGCAATCTTCATGAGGTAAAAGAGCTGCATGAGGGGCAAGAAGCCATTGTCGTCATTGACACCACGCCGTTCTACGGTGAATCCGGTGGTCAGATTGGTGATACTGGGATTATGGAGGCCAAAGGAATAGAGGCCGATGTACTCGATACCACAAAGACTGCCTCCGGCATCATCACGCACAAAGTCAAGGTAAAAAAGGGAACTTTAAAGATAAATCAGGATGTGCATCTTGTAGTAGACAGCAACAGACGCCTAAGTATCATGCGGCACCACAGCGCTACCCATTTGGTCCAGAGGGCGCTCAGGGATGTGCTCGGGGAACATGTTCACCAGTCTGGATCGCTCGTCACCGATAAAAGGCTCAGGTTTGACTTTACCCACTTTGCCCAGCTGGCTGAAGAGGAAATGGAAAAGATTGAAGCAAAAGTGAATCAGTATGTGCTTGAAGACTTGCCTATAAAGACCGAGATCATGCCAAAGGAAAAGGCTTTCAAGATGGGTGCAATGGCCCTTTTCAGCGAGAAGTATGGTGATGAGGTGCGGGTCGTTACCATGGGTGATATGGTCTCTGTAGAATTGTGTGGGGGGACTCATTGTCGTTCTACAGGCGAGATAGGCATGGTGAAAATTATATCAGAGTCGAGCATATCCGCAGGGCTGAGAAGAATAGAAGCTTTTGCTGGTATGCAGTCCTTGCAGCATTTTAGATCGCTTGCCGGTATAGTGTCTCGTATGACAGGGCAGTTGAAGTGCGCACCAGGTGAGATAGCGGACCGTATTATGGCCATGCAAGAAAAGATCAGGGATCAGGAACTCAAGATAAAAGATCTCAATTTAAAGCTTGCTACTGGCTCTGGTGGGAGCAGCGATGAAGAAGAGTTTTCAGTAAATGGACTCAATGTGGTAATAAAGGAGATTCAGGCAGAGGATATTGCTCAGATGAGGGAAGTGGGTGACAGAATGAAGGGGAAGATAGGCTCAGGGGTGGTATTTCTTGCTTCCCCTGCCAGGGGCAAGGCTACCTTTATGATTATGGCCACCAAGGATTTGGGCAAGAAGATCGATGCGGGCAAGCTTATGAAAGACGTATGCAACGCCGTGGATGGAAGGGGTGGAGGCAAAATCCTATTTGCCCAGGGCGGATCGCCAGAGATATCTAGTATAAAAAAGGCTATAGATGTGTTTAAACAAAAGATAAGGAGAATTTAATGATGAGAAGTGCCTCTATTACAAGACAGACAAAAGAGACCGATGTCAAAATAGAGCTAAATTTAGATAGCATGGGGTATCAGATAGATATACCTGCCGGTTTTTTAAAGCACATGTTAGAACTTTTTTCTATGCACTCTGGTATAGGCCTTGATGTCAAGGCAAAGGGTGATATCTATGTGGATCTTCACCATATAACAGAGGATATAGGTATTGTCATGGGCCTTGCCTTAAAGGATGCCCTGGGGGAAAAACAAGGGATCGCAAGGTATGGGTTTGCAAAGATACCCATGGATGAGGCCTTGGTTGAGGCATGCATGGATTTATCCAACAGGCCTTTTTTCCAAATACATGGTGGGGATCTTTTTCATGGCAAGGTAGGAGACTTTGATCTTGAGCTTTTGCCGGAATTTTTTAGATCTGTAGCCTTTAAGGCAGGCATTACCCTGCACATAACCATATACTCATCAGGAAATAAACATCACCTCGCAGAGGCGTGCTTTAAGGCCTTTGCATATGCTCTGAAAGAGGCAGTAAGAATTGTCGGCGAGGATATACCCTCTACAAAGGCAAAGCTGTGAAGTTTGAGCATGTAAAGGTGAAAACCAGAGATGAAGGGATAAGTCCTGGTAGGCCAAGATATATAGATATTGATGGCAAGATTGTGGAGATAGCAGATGTTGAGCACCAGTGGCGTGAGGCATATCTGGATCCCAGTTGGTATCCTATGGAATATTTCAGGATAAAGACATGTGAAAACAAAAGGTACATCCTCAGATATTCTATCTTATTCAAAAGCTGGGGGATCAAGCAGTATAAGGAAAAGGATTAGGCGTGTTAGTGATACCTGCTATAGATCTGCGTAATTCTAAAGTAGTTAGATTACAGCAAGGCGTATTTAACAAAGAAACCATCTATCATAGGGATCCCCTGGATGTAGCAAGGGCATGGGTAAATGCAGGGGCAAAACGTATACATATTGTAGATCTGGATGGCTCTGTTCAAGGCAAAGGCGTTAATATATCTGTAATAAAGGCAATCTGTAACCTGGTTGATGTGGATATAGAGGTTGGTGGCGGTATCAGGTCTGAAGGAGATGCAGCTCGCCTGATTGATCTTGGTGTTACATTCATAATATTAGGGACCATGGTAGTGGAAGATCGAAAAGGGGCAAAAAGGGTTATAGAAAGATTTCCTGGCAGAGTAGCCATTGGAATAGATGCGACCGACGGCAAAGTAGCTATCCATGGATGGCAGGATATTACAGATATAGATGTAATAAGCCTTGCCAAGGATTACGAAGGGCTCTCCCCTGCATTTATTGTGTATACAGATATTAAAAGAGATGGGATGCTTACCGGGCCAAACATTGAAGCTACATCTCTTTTAGCCAGAGAGGTAAATATACCGGTTGTGGCATCTGGTGGGGTATCGAGTATAGAAGACCTTATAGCCCTTAATAATATCCCGGGCCTTATGGGTGCAATAACTGGAAAGGCCTTATATGAGGGGCGCGTCGACCTCAAAGAGGCTATATCCGGGATAGAACAAAGGTAAGATATATGAGGAGGTAGGTATGGATGATTGTATTTTCTGTAAGATAATAAATGGAGAGATTCCATCTAGTAAGGTCTATGAAGATGATAATGTATATGCATTTGATGATGTAAACCCTCAGAGCCCTGTTCATACCCTTATAGTGCCAAAGCAACATGTAACGACCTTAAATGATATAGAAGACGGTGATATCTGGGCTGCCCTGCTCAAAGGGATAAAAGAGGTAGTCAGGATAAAGGGGATAAAAGAGAGTGGATACAGGGCTACCATCAATTGTGGAAAAGATGGCACACAGATTGTCATGCACCTGCATCTGCATGTACTTGGAGGAAAACGCTTAGATGATAAG